>JARLFX010000387.1 GCA_031296355.1 Acidobacteriaceae bacterium | reverse complement strand
CGCCGATGGCATCAACGTAGGCGTACTGAGGCCAATTACCCTCTATCCGTTTCCGATCAAGTCGTTTCAGCGTCTAGCCGAAACTGCACGCGTCTTTGTTGTTGTTGAAATGAGCAACGGCCAGATGCTTGAAGATGTGCGGCTGGCGTTGAACGGCGTTCGCCCGGTTGAGTTTCTCGGCCGTGCCGGCGGCAATGTACCGTCGCATGAAGAAGTGCTTGCCCTGGTGCGCGCGTTAGCGCGGAAAACACCGCCTGCAGTCGAGTTGAATGAGGAGCAGATGGCAAATGTCTAGTGAATTGGTTCAGGACTACACAGTGGCACACGGCAGGGCAAAGTCCTTCTACGAGCGCTATGAACGCAAGCCGGAATTACAACACCAGACGCACTTTTGCCCTGGGTGCGGCCACGGCATTGTTCACAAGATGCTCGCTCGCGCCATCGACGAGTTGGGCATTCAGGACAAGACGATTCTGGTTGGCCCGGTTGGCTGCTCGGTGTTTACCTATTACTACTTCGACGTAGGCAATGTGCAGGCCGCGCACGGCCGCGCGCCGGCAGTGGCAACGGCGATGAAGCGGAGCAGGCCGGAGAGCATTGTCGTGAGTTATCAGGGCGATGGCGATCTGTCTGCCATCGGCGCAGCGGAGATTCTTCATGCGGCCAATCGCGGCGAGAATATCACTGTGATCTTTGTCAACAACGCCATCTACAGTATGACCGGCGGACAGATAGCTCCCACTACGCTGATTGGGCAGAAAAGCACAACTACGCCCAATGGCCGCAACGCCGCGACGGAAGGCTATCCGATGCACGTGAGCGAATTGCTGGCCACATTGCAGGGGCCGGTTTACATTGAGCGCGTGGGTCTCGGTGACAACAAGCAGATTGCGCAGGCGAATCAAGCGGTGCGTCGGGGAGTGGAAAACCAGGTGAAGGGACTTGGTTTCTCGCTCATTGAGGTACTTGCGCCCTGCCCGACAATCTGGAAGATGACGCCGGTTGATGCGCAACGCTGGGTTCGCGACGTGATGGAGAAGACCTATTCGCTGGGTGTGTTTTGCGATCGCACGAAGGACGGGCGAGAGCGGAGGCAGTTGGAACCCGCACCATCGCTTGATGCAATTCCGGGGCTTCTTGGCGTGACGGATGAAGAACTGTCCGAAGCCGGTGCAACTCCAAGCAAGGCGGTTGAGGCAATTGACCTCCATGTGCGCGTGGCTGGTTTTGGCGGACAGGGAGTTTTGCTTCTGGGTGAGGTGTTGGCGGAGGCTGGGCTGGATGCAGGTCTTGAGGTTTCGTGGCTTCCGTCGTATGGGCCGGAGATGCGTTCAGGCACTTCGAATTGTCACGTACGGCTCTCGAATCAGGCGATCGATTCGCCGCTGGTAACATCGCCTACCATTCTTATCGCAATGAATGAACCATCGCTGCGAAAGTTCGATAAAAGCGTACGCGCCGGGGGATGGGTTATTTACAACGGCGAGGAGTTCCCGGCCGATTGCGTGCGCGAGGATGTGCATGTGCTCGCCCTTCCATTTACGCAAATAGCCTACGAACTGGGCGATGCGCGTGCCTGCAATATGGTGATGCTGGGCGCACTGCTGGAAATCGTGGGTGGGCTGCCGCAGGCCAGCATTGACGTCGCGCTGCGCCGTTTGGTCAAAAATGCCAAATGGGTTGCGCTTGACGAGCGCGCGCTGGCGCGGGGAAGAGGACTGTTCAGGGAGTCGTGTCCGGAGGTGTGATGTGAGGACCGGTAGAGATTCGAACTTGACAGTGTATTTCGGCAGGCAGAATATGCCGCTACGCGTGGCCCGCGCAGCGGCATATTTACTTTCGCGCAGTGCCAGAAACCCGGTACAGTGCAAACCTGAGGAGGCCAAACTGGCGTAGACAAGTGTTGCCTGAGCCGAAGCCGCTGTGCGAAAAGCGCAACGATCCGGTTCAGGCAAGGAGGAGAAAACATGCTGATGACCAAGAGTACAGGGAACGCCTATGACGTTGCCCTGGAGAACTTCGATACAGCAGCGGATGCCATAGGACTCGACGCGGATACGCGGGAGATGATTAAGTATCCCGAGCGAATCCTCATGGTTACAGTGCCGGTGCGCATGGACGACGGTCGCATTCACCGCTTCGATGGCTATCGCGTACAACACAGCCAGGTACGCGGACCAGCCAAGGGCGGCATCCGCTTTCACCCCCAGGTAACGCTCGACGAGGTGAAGGCGCTCGCCACCTGGATGACGTGGAAATGCGCAGTCGTGAATATTCCCTTTGGCGGCGCCAAGGGAGGAATTACCTGCGACCCGAAGCATATGTCCAAAGGCGAGTTGGAGAGGATGACGCGCCGCTACACAAGCGCCATTCTTCCCTTAATTGGGCCGGAGCAGGACATTCCCGCGCCGGATGTCTACACCAATTCACAAACCATGGCCTGGATCATGGATACCTACAGCATGACGAAGGGCTATCCGATTCCCGGCGTGGTTACGGGCAAGCCCATCAGTCTGGGCGGCTCGCTGGGACGCAACGAGGCTACCGGACGTGGTGTGTACTACACCATTGAGTGTGCCTGCGAGCACCTGAAAATGCAGCTGAAGGGCGCAACCGTCGCAGTGCAAGGCTTCGGCAACGCGGGTTCGATTGCCGCGCAGTTGTTGCATGAAGCCGGAGCGAAGGTGATCGCCGTCAGCGATTCTACCGGCTGCATTTACAACCGCAATGGGTTGAACGTTCCGGAGCTTATTCACATGAAGGCCATTGTTGGGCACGTAGAGGGGTTCCCGGAAAGCGAACCGCTCGAGCCCGCCGACCTGCTGGCGCTGAAATGCGACATTCTGGTGCCGGCGGCGCTGGAGAATACGGTGCACGCGGACAATGCCGCTACGGTGCGCGCGAGGATTGTAGCCGAGGCTGCCAATGGGCCTCTGACTCCGGCGGCCGACAGGATTCTGGAAGCTAAAGGCATCTTCGTTATTCCGGATATTCTTTGCAATGCCGGTGGTGTCACGGTCTCGTATTTCGAATGGGTCCAGGATGAGCAGCATCTGTTCTGGGAGGCGCAGGACATTTACAACCGTCTGGAGCGGGTGATGAAGACGGCCTTCCGTGACGTGCTCAAGATCCACCTGGAGCGGAATGTCCCCATGCGCATCGCCGCCAACATGCTCGGCATTGGCCGAGTAGCCGAGGCGGTGGAACTTCGCGGCATCTATCCATAGGCCTCGATGTGGATGAGTTTAATTATTTGCGAAAAATGTTTGTACTCCTCGGCCTGCAACGGGCCGGGGAGTACAAACGGCACGAAGATCATCTTGTGAAGCTCCATTCACGCATAGCATTTACAATCCTGTTTGAACAAAATCTGCTTAGTGCGCGCGGCGTGGCTCGCTCTGCAAATGCGAGCGCATTCGCGCTTGTTGAGAGGTAAATCAATGAATGCGAAGGTTGTCCTGGCAGTTTCCGTGTCGGTTCTCTTTGTCCGGTCAGCATTGCTTGCGGCACAGAGCGTTGATCTGCCGTCGAGCAAGCAGTTGGTTGGCGAGATTCCAGGGCACCCGCAGCGGCTGAATAGTTTGCCTATGTCCATGGCCGTCTCTCCCAACGGGCGCTACGTGGTGACCGTGAACGCCGGTTTTGGAACCTTCGAGTCGAAGTACGAACAGTCGCTTGCGGTCCTGGATACGCAGACGGGAATGCTGGCGGACTTCCCGGATGAGCGCACAGTTGCGAGGCTGGGCAAGCAGACTCTGTACTCCGGGGTGGCCTTTAGCCGAGGCGGCAAGCACATCTATGCCAGCATGGCTTCACTCACCGATCCGCTCGGCGGCAGTAAGGACGCGGTCGGTAGCGGCGTGGTTGTCTACAGCTTCAGTGAAGG
>JARLFX010000386.1 GCA_031296355.1 Acidobacteriaceae bacterium | reverse complement strand
GTGTCGTGTGTTTTTGGCGACTCGATTTCGCACGAAATTGCTTTACATGGGGTAAGTTCATGCGGTTTGCAGCTTATAAATTATTTGCCAAATTCTCGACTCTCGTTCTTGGAGTCCTCGCGATAGCCGGTGCGTTTATTCCGTCGGCACACGCACAGACCGCACCGTATGTGCTGCCTTACACGATGACTACTTACGCAGGCCCGCATGCGAGCTACACCGCGGGAGCGGCATGCGGTAGTGGTGTCTCGCTTGACATTATCGGAACCGGCTGCATCGCATCGTTATTCAACGTTGGCCCCGATCCGCATGATATCCGTGTGGATGCGCTGGGGAATATCTATTTCATGAACAACAACGGTGCTTCCGTCATTACCAAGATCAATGCCAAGAACGGCATTACGAGCGTGCTGGCGGGTAGTGCGTCCGCTCTCAAGGTTTGTGCCAATGCATCGGACGCATATGGCGACGGCTGCCCTGCCAATGACGGTGCAGCAAATACGACGACTACCAGTGTTTCAGGGAAAACATCGTATTACTACACGTCGGGCATTCCCAAGGCCCGTGGCCTGGGCATTGCGCCGAATGGTGATGTCTATTTCGCTGGCTACAACAGCTATATTGTTTCGAAGATCAGCGCTTCCACCGGAATAATGTCGCTGGTTGCTGGCCTGCTTGGCGGTGGTACAGGTACTTCGGCTAAGGGGCAGACTGGCTATTTAGGCGATGGTGGTCCCGCAACCTCGGCGGCGATGAACGGTCCTCGTGGCGTTGGCCCGGATGCGCATGGCAATGTCTATATCGCTGATACGGGGAATAGTGTTATCCGTCGGGTCGATGGCCTGACTGGCGTGATGAGCACCTTTGCCGGTGGACCGGGCTGCGTGCAGGGAAGCAACGCGAGTTGCACTAAGGGCTATACCGGCGACGGCGGCCCTGCGAACCTGGCGACATTGAGCGGGGTCGAAGACGTTCAGGTGGATAGCTTCGGCAATGTATACATTGCAGATGCTGGCAATAACGTACTTCGTGTTGTGTACGCGGGTGGGACGGTTCCGAATGTTACGAACCCGGTCGTAGGCAACATCTATACCGTTGCTGGCGGAGGCTCCACGGCATATAACGGAGTTCCGGTTCTCGCCACTTCGATTGCATTCACAGATCGCAAGATCGCACTCGACGAATACAACAACGTTTATATCGCGGACTCATCCAACAGCGTAGTTTGGTTCCTCGATCACTCTACGGGGTATATCCGCATTATCGCTGGCACCTTTGGCGTCACGACGTTGTCGGGCTCATGCGCGGGTCAGACAAATACCGTGGGCGACGGTTGCATAGCCACAAGCGCAGTGATGAATGTGGCTGGTTCGGCAAACATGGGCGTATCGCCCGATGCGGGCGGCAATCTCTACATTACAGATTCGGAGAGTTCCAGCACGGCGAACTCGCGTATTCGCAAGGTTGTCAATAACCAGACCTTCCCCAGCGTTGCTTTTGGTTCATCGGTGTCCCAAACCATCCTGATCCACTTTGCCGTTGGCGATACGCCAGCTGCGACCAATGCATTCACCATTAGCAATGGGAATAGTGATTACTCCATCACAGGAACACCTGCATGTGTTCTGAATGGCGATGGAACGACAGACTGCACGGTTGCGGTTAGATTTTCTCCCACGCTCCCAGGCATAGACAACGCCACACTCAAGGTGAATACCACGCTTGGCGCAACGACTTCACTGCAACTCACCGGTCAGGGCACGGTCGCCACAGTAGGTATTGATCCTGGCGTAACGGCGCTGCTGCCTGCAACGGTAAAGGCGGCGAATGGTGTTGCAGTGGATGCAGTCGGCAACGCGGTTATCGCGGATACCGGCAATAATCGTGTGCTGTATTACAACGCACTGACTGCGACCACGAGCGTAATCGCTGGCAGCACAACCGCCGGTTACACCGGTGATAACGGCGCAGCCACCTCGGCCACGCTGAATGCACCTAAGGGCGTTGCATTTGATGCGGCAGGCAATATCTATATTGCCGACACTGGTAACAATGCGATTCGCAGGATCAACGTCGCTACGGGAATTATCAAGACGATCGGTGGAGGCACCACAACTGTCTGCACTTTGACGTCGTCGGATGCGCTCGGCAACTACTGCCCAGCCACGCAGGCGATTCTGACTGCGCCTTCTGCTATTGCGGTGGATGGCAGAGGCAATATCTACGTCGCTGATAACACGTCGAACCCGACCTTGCGGGTGATCGGATCAAACGGTTACATCTACACCATTGGCGGTGGGGCTACAACAGTTTGCGCAGCACACACGGATACCGTGGGTGACGGTTGCGCTGGCACCACCTTTATGCTGGGACAAGTTGGAGGCATGCAGTTCGATGGCAACAACAATCTTTTCATCGCCGATACATCCAACAACCTGATACGTCAGTTTACTTTGGGTACCCGCTTGATCACTGCGGTCGCCGGTACGGGCCAGGCTGGCGCCACTATTTCATCAAACAGCATTGCCACCTTGAGCCAGCTGAACGGCCCAACGGCTGTCGGTGTAGACGCATCAGACGACTTGTATATTGCTGATACCGGCAATCATGCTATTCGTCTGGTTACAGCAGGTACGGGTACGATCAGCACAGTTGCCGGCATTCTTACAGCAAACGGTACTGGCACTCTGCCAGGCGCAGCAACTAAGGCACAGTTGAACGCGCCGGGCGGCATTGCAGTGAGTGGCGCTGGGACTCTATACATCTCTGACACGGGGAACAACCGGGTCTTTACCGATATGCGTGGCCAGATCAGCTATAACTTTGGCAGAACCAATGTTGGTTTCACCAGCCCGGTGGTTCCGTTCATTGAACTCGCGACTGGATCAACAGCTGCCACGCTGGGTTCGCCGCTCTTTACTGCGACTGGCAACACCAGCGTATTCACGCTGACGTCCAGCGGATCTGCCGGTTGTACTCCGGGACAGACTCTGACCGTAGGAACAACCTGCACATTCTCCGGTCAGTTTGTCCCCACGGTTTCCACTGCTCCGGCCAGCACCTCGGCGGTCTATACCGAGCTTGGAACCAATGTGAATGGGGTTGTGCCGTCCGTTACCTTGACGGGTATCGGCGCGGTGCTGACCTCTACCAGCACGGTAATTACAAAGACGTTCCCGGCAACAGGAAATCCGCAGTTTGGGGGTACGCTCACTCTGTCAGCTACAGTGACTCCTGCGAGCTGCAACACGGCAGCGCCAAGCTGCTTCCCGACGGGGACGATCACTTTCTACATTGATGGCATTGCAAACGCACCAGTCACGCTGAATGGCGCTGCGACTGCTTCGCAAAACATTAACGGTCTCAGCGTGGGCAGTCATACTGCCGTCGTGGTTTATAGTGGCGATGATTTTTACGCGAGCAACAGCTCGGCCAGTTTTTCCATTACGGTTACTACGGCAAATACTACGACCATGCTGGCGATTGCGCCTTCATCTACAACACAGTTTTCTACTGTACTACTGACGGCCACGGTTGCTCCGGTCACTTCCGCGCCAAATCCCGCTGGTACCACCGTCAGTTTCTACGCCAACGGTACGACGTTGATCGGAACGGCCCAGTTAGATGCGTCTGGTTTGGGAACAGCAGTACTGACGAGTGGTGTGACCTATGCTGGAGATGGAACTTTTGCAACGAACAACACTCTGCCTCCGGGAACATATGCTGTAACAGCATCATTCCCAGGCAGTGCCAATTACTCAGCATCAGTCTCTACCGGCGTTACCTTGACTGTAACCGCAGATCCGGTCGACTTCATCACAATGACGAAGCCGTGCAAGAATACTGCCATCGGCAATCAGGCATTTGTGCCGTCGACGTCGTGTGGCAACTCAGATCAGTCGTTGGCTAACTCGACTAAAGGTGCTCAGCCAGTAAATGATCCGAGTGTAGTCGGTAAGTCTTCAACTGGTACAGCAGGTGGCAATATTACAAGCTACCTGGTTTGCCCGCTGAGCAGCTCAATCAACTTTGGAGCAAATCCGCCGAAATGTACTGTCGACGTGGATGCATCTACCTTCCTCTACAAGATAACGTTCTGGGAGCCCAATACATTTACGGCAGGTCAGGTGGTGACGGTCAGCGGATTCGCGGCTTCGTCGTCGACGGCGGCTACGAGCTCATTGAATTTGCCGTACACCGTGCTGAGCGCAACGAGTACCTACTGGACAGCAGCACTGCCTACATCTGTTGGCACTGCACAGGGTTCTACTGTCGATGTCACTATCTTTGTTCAGCCCAGCAACACACTGTCCGGTACGCTGACCTTCTCCTGCTCGGGTATGCCGGCGAACAGCGTGTGCACCTTCTCGCCGACAACGTACGCTTTGACGCCTGGTACTACGCCGCCGGTTTGGGTACCTATTACCATGACGCTGTGGACCGACATACAAGCAGGCACGGTC
>JARLFX010000385.1 GCA_031296355.1 Acidobacteriaceae bacterium | reverse complement strand
GCGGTCATCAGCACGATGGCAGAACTTATTTTCATGCCTCCGATTATCTCATCGCGTCCCAATCCGAAGCCCGCTGCTCTTGCCCTAAAAGATACGGGCTCTCGTCCCGCCTCAGAACGGGGTGCCCCATCTTCGCGACAGCTCTATCGTCGCTAAGGTGGGAGATCGTCGCAGAGCGACGACGCGCGACGCGCATGCCCTTGTCTTTGCACTTGCCTTTGCCCTTGCCTTTGCCCTTGCCTTTGCCCTTGCCTTTGCACTTGCCTTTGCCTTTGCACTTGCCTTTGCCCTTGTCTTTGCACTTGCCTTTGCCCTTGTCTTTGCCCTTGTCTTTGCCCTTGCCTTTGCCTTTGCCTTTGCCTTTGCCCTTGCCTTTGCCCTTGTCGTTGCCCTTGCCTTTGCCTTTGCCTTTGCCTTTGCCCTTGCCTTTGCCCTTGTCTTTGCCCTTGTCTTTGCCTTTGCACTTGCCTTTGCCTTTGCCTTTGCCTCTAGGGTAGGTGCGGGCTTCAGCCCGCACACTCATCCCCAGCCAAAATCCGGGCTTTAGCCCCTGAGGTATTCCCTCGTCCGCCCCGTGAGCCGCCCATGCCGCTGCCTGGGTAAATTACCGAATCAATCCGCCGCGGCACAAATCTGTGGAATCTGTTCTTGCTTTCGTTCTTCGCTTTCGTTAAGGGCACGGCTTCAGCCGTGCGATAACCACCACTTGTAACGAGCGGCTTTAGCCGCTGAGGGCAACGCCCCTGCCCACGAATCACGCTCAATTCGCCGCGTCACCCTAACCTGTCATTCTGAGCGCAGCGAAGAATCTGCTTTTGTCTTTCCCTTTTCTTGGCAAGCGTACATAATGATTCCGCGAACGAGCGCCTTCAGCCCTTGAGGTACTCGCCTTGGCCTCTGCGAGCGAAGCGAGCCACCCGCCGTGCGCGCAGCACATCAATTCGCCGCCGCAATCGCCTCAACGATCTTGTCCATCACGTCGCGGTCCTCATGCGAACCCGGCAGATGATTCCCCACCAGGATCGAGAACACCACCGTCTTCCCGCTCGCGCACACCAGGTACCCACTCAGCGCGCGATCTTCTGAGAGCGTCCCCGTCTTCGCGAACACCTTCCCCGTCACCGGCGATTTGGTAAAGCGATGCTCCAGCGTCCCATCCACCCCGCCGACCGGCAGCGACGATCTCCAATCCGCCCCCCACGGCTGCGCCGCCGCATACCGCAGCAGCGTCGTAAACGCCCGCGGCGTCGCTACGTCGTAAGTAGAAAGCCCCGACCCATCGACAAAATAAAAATCATCCGCCCTCACACCCGCATTAATAGCGAACTGCCGCACCACCCGCGCCCCCTGCGCGAACGTCGCATAAGGAGATGCCCCTTCCCAGGCCGCGAGTTTACGCAGCAATATCTCAGCGTGAAGATTCTGGCTGACTTTATTAGTAATGCGAACGTCGTCGATCAGCGATGGGGAAACATGCTCTGCTCTGGCGTGGAACGGAGTACACGCAGGGGCTGGATACACGCCTCCTTCCGGACCACTGGAAGACCATCCCGGCCCGAGATTTTTTATCCTCACGAGATCGAGGGGTTCATTTTCGATCTCGCGGACACTGCGAGCATCCGAAGAATAGTGACGGTCCGCACGTACGCTGCCAGTAACCGTGATGCCTTGCTGCTTGAGAGAAGCCCTCAGTGCCAATGCCGTATAGAGTGCAGGATCGTCAATCGCGATCTCCTCGGTATCCGATTTGGCGTCGAGGCCAATTCCGCCATAGACGCGCAGTACGCGACCATCTCGCTCTATATCAATTCGGGTAGAAGTACCGGCAGGTGTGGTCAGCATCTCGTTTTTCAGCGTGTAATAGGAAAAATTCGGCGCGATCGACAACATGGCCGGTTTCCCAACAGCAGAACCGGCTTTTACAGAAAGTTGAAGCTGATTGTCACTGATAACGGTTCCTGTTACGGGCGCACCATAACCCCACACAAGATCATCTGTATTCCAGCCCTGCCCGTAAGGCTGCCATGGATAGCGATCCATGCTGACCACGTCGCCTTCAACGGTCGTGATGCCTGACTTCGTAAGCTTCTGACTGATTTGCGCTATGAATTGATCCAGCTTGCCTAGCGTCGGCAGAGCAGGATTTACATTTGCAGCATATGGAACGATCCGATCTGAGAGAAAAACGTCTCCTTCGCCCAAAATAGTGATGTCGCCGCTCACTGTGGTCGGATTGATGGAGCAACCATCGATGCTCGCCGTTGTCTTCCACGTCTTCTTCTCGCCAAAAATTTCCAGCGCCGCCGCCGTAGTAAACAACTTCACATTCGAAGCCGGCTGAAACAGCTTCCCATCATTCAACGCATACACCGGCGACCCATCGAGTCCCGTCACCGAGATCCCCCAGTGCGCCCCTTCGATCTTCGGCTCAGCCAGCAGCGTCTGTATCGTCGCCGCCAGCGTGACCTTATGGTGCCTCGCCGCCGCAACATGCCTGTGCTGCGCGCCCATCGCCGGCCCCGCGCAAGCCACCGCCAAAACCGCCGCGGCGCACCCGCGCGCCACCGCACTCCACCCGCGCTTTCGCCCCATACTCATGCGCCGGAGTCTATCACCGCCTTACAATTGGCACCATGCCCTTCGCCCCACGCCCGCATCACGAATGGAACCTGCGCACCCGCTCCCTCTCCCTCGGCGCGCGCACCCTCGTCATGGGCGTGCTCAACGTCACCCCCGACTCCTTCTCTGACGGCGGCCAGTACCTCGCGCCGGAAAAAGCAGTCGCCCGCGCCCTCACCATGCTCGAAGAGGGGGCCGACATCATCGACATCGGCGGCGAATCCACCCGCCCCGGCAAGCGCGCCCCCGTCGCCGCCCACCAGGAACAGCAGCGCGTCCTCGGCGTCATCGAATCCATCCTCGCCGCCGCCCCAGACGCCATCCTCTCCGTGGACACCTACCGCGCCGAAACCGCCCGCCTCGCCATCGCCACCGGAGCCGAGATCGTCAACGACGTCAGCGGCTTCCTCTGGGATGACGACATGGCCGCCACCTGTGCCGAGCTCGCCCCCGGCGTCATCCTGATGCACACCCGCGGCCGCCCCGATGAATGGGCCGCCCTCCCGCCCCTCGCGCCCGCTGAAGTCGTCCCCCTCGTCTACCGCGAACTCGCCGACCGCGCCGCCGCCGCCATCACCGCCGGCATCCCCCGCGAACGCCTCGTGCTCGACCCCGGCTTCGGCTTCGGCAAGCTCGGCCCCGCCAACTACTCCCTGCTCGCCGACTTCGCCGAACTCCGCGCCCTCGACTACCCCCTGCTGGCCGGCATCTCCCGCAAAGGCTTCCTCGCCGCCACCATCGAAGCTCGCACCGGCGACGAAGCCACCGCCAAAGGCCGTCTCCACGCCACCCTGGCCGCCCACACCGCCGCCATCCTCGCCGGTGCCAGCATCATCCGAGTGCACGATGTCCGCCCCGCCATCGAAGCCGCCGCCATCGCCGACGAGATTCTTCAAGCGAACGAATAGCGAAAGATGTATCCTGTCGCCTAAGAACTGAAAGCCTTCTATGCCGATCCTGACCGTTGTCCTCCAAGCCGCCCTGCTGATTCTGTTGATCGTCCTGCTCGTGCGCAAAGGCGGCGCGCCCACCGCTGACCCGCGCCTCGCCGAATCCCTCGCCCGCCTCGAAGCCCGCGCAGCCGCTACTGACGCTCATCTCGGCGACGCCCTCTCCCGCATGCGCACCGAAGCCGCCGAGAGCGCGCAGCAGTCCCGCGACGCCAGCTCCAAGGCTTTCGCCGACCTGCGCACTGAGATCACCGGTACCGTGAACTCCCTCGGCTCCACCCTCAACCAGGGCCTCGCCGACTTCCGCGCAGACAACGCCGCCAGCGCCAACGCCCTCCGCTCCGCCGTCAATGATCGCCTCGACGCGCTCTCCCAGCGCCTCGTCTCCTCCGCCGGCGAAGCCGCCAGCCAGCAGACTGAACTACGCGAATCGCTCAATCAGAAATTTGCCGACCTCTCCGCCAGCAACGCACAGAGCCTCGCCAAAATGAATGAGGACAACTCCAAAAAACTGGAGCAGATGCGCGAGACCGTAGACGAGAAGCTGCAAAAAACCCTGCAGACGCGGCTCACTGAGAGCTTCGGCATGGTCACAGATCAGCTCGGCAAGGTACAGACCGGCCTCGGCGAGATGAAGGAGCTGGCCAACGGCGTCGGCGACCTCAAGCGCGTTCTCTCCAACGTGAAGGCCCGCGGCGTAGTCGGCGAGTTCCTCCTCGGCCAGCAGATTGAGCAGATGTTTTCGCCCGAGCAGTATGTGAAGAATGCGCGCATCAAATCCGGCACGCTGGAAACCGTCGAGTACGCCCTCAAGTTCCCCAACGGCAACAACGAACCCACCCTGCTCGCTATCGACTCCAAATTCCCGCAGGAAGACTGGGAGCGTCTGGAGCAAGCCTATGACTCCGCCCTGCCCGACGAGATCGCCAAAGCCGGCGCCGCCTTCGAGCGCGCCATCCGCACCGAAGCCAAGCGCATCGCCGACAAATATATCGATCCCCCCGCAACCCTCCCCCACGCCATCATGTTCCTGCCCACGGAGAACCTCTACGCCGAGGTCGTCCGCCGCCCCGGTCTACAGGCAGAGGTGCAGAACAAGTGCCGCGTCACCATCGCTGGCCCCTCCACCTTCATGGCCATCCTCACCAGCTTCCAGATGGGCTTCCACACCCTCGCCATCCAGAAAAAGGGCGACGAGGTCTGGCGCGTCCTTTCCGGAGCCAAGAATGAGTTTGAAAAATTCGGCGGCCTCATGGATAAGGTCGAAAAACAGGTGGGTACCGTCCAGAACACCCTCCGCGACATCGGCGGCAAAACCCGCACCATCAACCGCACCCTCAAGGATGTAGGCCGCCTTGAAGCCGCTGATTCCCCGGCAATTCTCGCTTTTGAAGAGATTGCCGGCGTCGCCCCACTCCTCGCCGCAGAGACCGACGAAGTAGAATAGTTTCAGTCCTCCCCGCACAGAAGCACCCGCTGGCTTTACACTCCAGAAGGCCGCCAGTATGCTTGAGTTTTGCGGCTATATTTTGGCCGCTGGCGAACTCTCGCTCTGCGGGACCCCTTTAGCCTGCGGTGCTTGCAGGTTTTGTACGTAACGTTTTGAAATTTTTGTTCTAAACAGGAGATGCGCAATGGCAGCAGTTGACGAGAAAGTTAAGCAGATTATTGTGGAGCAGTTGCAGGTGGATGAGGCGGAAGTTACGCCAGGCGCATCCTTTCAGGAAGACCTTGGCGCCGACTCGCTCGACGTCGTTGAGCTCGTGATGCAGTTTGAAGAGGCCTTCGACATCCAGATCCCCGACGAAGACGCCGAGAAGATCAAGACCGTCAAAGACGCTGTCGACTACATCGAAAAACACCAGAAGGGCGGCAAGTAATCTTGCAACGGCGGGTTGTAGTAACGGGACTGGGCCTGCTCTGCGGTGTGGGCAACACGGCGCCGGAGCTCTGGGAAGGGCTGATGGCAGGTAAGAGCGGCATGGCTGAGATCACGTCGTTCGATCTCACCGGCCACTCCGTTCGCATTGCAGCCGAGGTCAAGAACTTCGACGTTCTGAAGTTCGTGGAGAAGAAGGAGTCCCGCAAGATGGGGCGCTTCATCCACTTCGCCCTCGCTGCTGCGCAGGAAGCCATGGAACACTCCGGCCTGGTCGTCACTCCCGAGACCAGGGACCGCGTCGGCGTTCACATCGGCTCCGGCATCGGCGGCTTTGATGTCATCGAACGCGAGCACACTGCCCTCTTGCAGGGCGGCCCGCGCAAGATCTCTCCATTCTTT
>JARLFX010000384.1 GCA_031296355.1 Acidobacteriaceae bacterium | reverse complement strand
GATGTGCAGGAGCGCAGTATTTGCACTATGGATTCCATTCAATCAGCACGGCTTTGGTGGAGCGATGCTGCTGCAGGCGAGAAAGGACGTTACCTTCCATCGAGCCAGAGCAACCAACGCGTTATGCGGTGGGGGAAGAGCATTCGCAGTCCCTGGCCAGACCCGAATCCATCGGAGTCCTTGCCTGCGAAGCCATGCATTCAGAAACCTTCATTCCCAAACGCAAATACAGTTTACCACAGTATTGGCGCGGCTACGCCAACATACCTGTCGCACCTGCATTGCCAACACCTTACCTCCTCATTCCGTCTCAATATCATTCCATCTCGATAAGAATATGGCTTGTCATTCTGAGCGCAGCGAAGAATCTCAAAAGCTCATAGCGCCACAAATCCGGGTGCCCCATCTTCGCCACGGCATCATCGTGGCTAAGGTGGGCATTCGCGAAGCGAACCTTCGCAGAACGATGAGATCTGGACGTACGACGTAGAGAGTAGCTGCGCCAGCACATCGATGTTGGATTGATATGGCTTGCACTTTACGGTGATTCGCAGTTTACTGCTTGCATCATGCAAAGAGCCCACTCCGCCACTTCTGCGGGAATTCATCAGATTCTCGTCCTTAGCCTCTTCGCGCTTTCGAGCTTGGCAGGATGGGGTCAGAAGCCGGCTAAGCCGACGCCGGCGAAGATTGAAGACGGCGTGTTTCTCGTGGGTGAGTCCGTAGTGACCAACCAATGGAGCCACACCCTTGGGCTGGTGAATCCTCCGCAGAACGTGACGCTGCTTAATCCGGGGCAATGCATCCGGGCGGCGGTGATTGCGACGGGAGACGATCGCGACGCTTTGCTTGCAAAGACACAGCTGGCATTTCACGCGCAGTATCGCGGTCACACGGAGGACTTCTCTCTTGCTGCTCCGGAGAGTACAAAGCAGATCAAGCCCGAGGGTGGAGACATGGTGACGGCCGCGCTTGCAGCTGGTGGCATCAAGAACCCCATGCTGAGCATGGCGAGCATGGGCGTTTCCGCGGGTAAATGGTGCGCGCCGGCCGATGCAATAGACGGCACGGCGACAGTGAGCGCCGAAGTAACGACTCCCAAGGGCACGCAGAAACTGAAAAAAGCTACCGTTCAGATTGAGAGCTTCGAGACGGGAAGCAAGAAAACACTGAAAGACGAAGCAGAAATCTCCTACTTCACCGTGACGTACTATCGGCAGCCTGAGCCGGCACGGCTCTTGCCTGCGTTGCAGTTTGTGGTGGCAGATGAGACAAAGAATCCGCATATAGGCTCTCCCATCATGGCCGCGTTTACTTCATTTTTAAGCGCAGCGCTGAAAGAGGCACCAGCTGGAACGGTAAGGGATTTTCAGCAGCGGGTGGCAAACGAGCAGCGGTTTGGCCGCGCTGTGGGGCTGGTGGCTCTGCGCTCTGCAGGATATGACATACAACCTGTGCTGAAGACCTGGAGCGAGGAAGAGCGGAAAAAGTTCGAGAGTTTTTCTAAGGGACCCGATCCGTTTGATATGAGTCCGACCCGCGAACTTCCGTCGCATCTGGATATGATGTGGGCGGTGTTTGGAGCCACGGGAGACCTGGAGCCGGTGAAGAAGATTGCCAGCGCACTGAACTGGCGTTCGGACTATGACGCCTTACAGACACTGCTCAAGACATCGGGCATCACGACGATAACTCCTTCAATCATGCGTGGCGCTAGCTACTCGGCTGCAGGGTGGTCGCTTGGATCCTTTCAGCGAACCGATCCGCTGGCTGCGGATTACATTGAGTTCCTGATTGCTGCTGCGGATACTCCAGAACTGGAGAAAAAAGAACTTTCCGGGCTGGATAGCAATCCGGCTTTCAAGGAACAGAAAAAATAAGAAGCAGGGCTCGCTGGAGTCAATCGCTTAGTGGAGACAAAAGAGCACCTCAGAAGCTTTAGCTCCGTAGGTGCTCTTTTCTCATGCAAACAGTTTTCCAGCAGCGTTAACGAACCACCGGATAACGCTGCCCCGAACCTAGATATGGCAAGTCGCCATACCGCGTTTCTCCAGATACTTCTGGTGATACTCCTCGGCTTTCCAGAACGTCTCCGCCGGAACCACCTGCGTCACGATTGGCTTCGTAAACCGCCCCTCGACCTTGAGCTCTTCAATCTTCTTTTCCGCCGCCATGCACTGCGCGTCAGAGTGATAGAAGACGGAGCTGCGATACTGCGTGCCAAAGTCCGGCCCCTGCCGGTTCAACTGCGTCGGATCGTGCAGCTCAAAGAATGTGTCCAGCAGCTGCTCATACGTCACGCGCGCCGGATCGAAGCTCACCTCGACCACCTCTGCGTGCCCCGTACGGTCCGTACAAACTTCCTTGTAGGTCGGATGCTCGAGTTCGCCGCCCTCATAGCCAACGGCCGTCTCCAGAACACCTGGAATCTGTCCGAACTTCACTTCCACACCCCAAAAACATCCTGCACCAAACGTCGCTTTTTCCATTGCCACTTCTACACCCCTCCTGTGCCGCACATATACGATGCGCCTGCACATGCGTTTGTCTACAAAAAATGTCGATTAAAAGATGAAAATCTAACGGTTTTTGTCAAAACACCGGAAGCGGGCAATTATGGAGCAACTAACTCTGCCAATGCGAGCATTCCAGCTTTGAGGGGGGCCACACTTGGTCATGGAGATCGTAAATCATCATCGATCCGTGCCCACAATTCAATCCGCAACGGAAGGTGTAGGTAAACATAGCTCGCGAGTGATCCAGATTGAAGACAATTTCAGAGAACCAGAACAGTCCCGCATTGAATGAAGCGTTAAAGCTTCCCTCAGAAAAATTCCCACTCCGTATGTCATCTTCAGGATCGTGGAATTTGTGCTTTCGAGGATCGACGAGTTTGATCTTTCTGTTCAGGGCAATCGTAGCATCCAGATTGTGCGGCGTACGATTTGCCTGAGCTACCTGCCGATCACTTATGTCCGCGGCACATCCACCGATTTTGTGGTCTTCGTCTGAGATTTGCAATGGAAACGTCATCGCCGAAACATTGAGAAAATGTCCCTTCTTATCTAGGTAACCGTCCAGAAAGAGGCTATATAGTTTGGTTTGCTCTTCGGTAGTTGTCGGTAAATTCGTTAGGTCTCTGGTCTGGGACTGTCCCCAAGTATTTAATGAAAACATGGCGAGCACAAAGAGGAGCCAAAGTCTTTTCATGCAAACATTTCTAACGCAAAGCCGTGAGACCGAGCAAGGGGAAGTGGGGTAATCCAGGACAGCATACTTGATACTCATGCCCCTACTCTCACCCGAGTCATTCTGAGCGTAGCCGAAGAATCCAGACGCATCTCGCGTCACCCATACCGCCTCAAGCTTCCGCTGCACAGATGCGGGTGCCCCAGGTCTCGCTTCTGAGACCTGGGATATCGTCGTGCAGCGGCGACCGCTTTTATTTTTTGTTAAGCCCCCGGCTTTAGCCGGGGGAAGCAGGGCTTCAGCCCTGCTGGAAAACCAGCCCGCGCCGTCAGGCGCGCTCCTTGCTGCCGCAGGCCTCAGCGGAGGCGCGCAGGCGCAGCGAGCCTTTCTCTTCCGCGACCAGCCCCCCAAGGCCCCCGTAGCATCCACAGAGCACCCATGCACTATCCATGCAACCACCGTGCGTCATCCATGAACCATCCACAAACCGTCCATGAAAAGGGGGGGAACCCAAAGCTTTTCAGATGGGGGAGGGGGGAGGGCTAGCGAACAGACTTCTTCGCCGGCTTTCTTCCTTTGGCCACGGCAGGCGTCTTTAGCTTGGCAAACACCGGCTTCTTCGCCCTCGTCTGCACCGCGCGGCCCTTCGCAACTCGTTCTAATGCAGTCACTTCGCCGGGCGTCAGCTCGCGGAACTCGCCTGGAGGCACGTCCAGCACCAGCGCGCCGTAGCCGATTCTGCGAATCTTCTCCACATGATGCCCAATCTCCTCAAACATCTTGCGGAGCTGGCGGTTCCGCCCCTCGATCAGCGTCACCTCATACCACGGATTATCGCCCTCGCGTACCGCGCGCACCTTGGCCGGAGCTGTCATGATGCGGTCGCGCCGCCCACTGCGAATCTCGTCCTGGCGCCCGCGGTCAATCATAATGCCATGCCGTAACTGGTTGAGCGCATTGGTGCTTGGCGATCCGCTCACCTTCACGAGGTAAGTCTTCTCCACGCCCGCCGCCGCCTTGCTCAGCCGGTTGGCGAGCTCGCCGTCGTTGGTCATCAGCAGCAAGCCTTCGCTCAGGTAATCCAGCCGTCCCACCGGATACACACGCACGCGCGGCCCCGTGCTGGCGTTCATCAGCAGATCCATCACCGTAGGCCGGTGCTCCGGATCGCTCACGGTGGTCACATACCCCCGGGGCTTGTTCAGCATGTAATACCGCTGCGTCTCCGGCCCCTGCAGCAGCTTGCCATCCACGCGGATGTGGTCCTTCTCGGCGTCCGCACGGGTGCCAAGCTCCGTCACAACCTTGCCGTTAATTTCTACACGGCCGGCGGTGATCAGCTCTTCCGCCTTGCGGCGCGAGACGATGCCGGCCTGGGCAATGATCTTCTGCAGGCGGTCGCCTGTGCCCGGACGCGCATTACTCGGATTGATTTTGTTATTCATCTTCAGGCCGTTCGATGTGCGATTCCATGGCTGCGATGGCATCATCTTCGGTGTCCACCACGTTGGTTTCCACCGGTTCCGCGCTCTCCAGCTCAGTTGCGGCTGCGATCTCATCCACGATCGGCAGGGCGTCCTGTTCGGCGAGCGCACCGGCCATCTTCTCAAACTCTTCGATGCTCGGCAGCTCGGCCACG
>JARLFX010000383.1 GCA_031296355.1 Acidobacteriaceae bacterium | reverse complement strand
GTCTGCACGTACGGGCTGGGTGGCGGCGTGCAGCAGGTCGTCGTAGGTCTGGCGGAGAGCCGGGAACAGGAACTCGCGAAGACCGGTCTCGGTTCCCTTCTTGATGTCGTAGACCATTTCGACCAGGAGGCTGTTGTTGGGGTCGATGTCTGGACGGACGGGATGGAACTCAAGGCCGAGGGGCTTGATCCTGGTCTCATAGACCGCAGGCAGCGCCATGACGGGCACGTGCCCGCGCCGCTTGAGTTCGAGAGCAATGGCAATGAGTGGGTTGATGTCGCCAAGGGTGCCGATATTGGAAAGAACAATTCTCAAGTAAATGTCCCCAGGAGCGGTAAAAGCCCGCAGCGATTAGGGTAAAGCACGGGGGCGGCTCAAGGCCCATCTGCGGCGACTTGTGCCGCCTGCGAGACAGGTTGAGCGTGATTTTTGCTCTTTCTCAAAGCAGTGCGGGCCGCTTATGCAATTCTGAAAGAGCGATGAAGATATTTCTCGGTATTGTCGCGCTTGTTGTGGTCGCCGGGTCGTTCTATGCGGACTACAAATGGCGCCAGTGGATGGCCGCGCGGCGGCGCGAACGCCCATAACCACAACTATTGCCGTATTTCTGCCGTTACAATGAAGAGAGGGAGCCGTCCAAACGTTATGTCAAGATTCTTTGCCCTTCCCCCTGCCAACCGAAATCGCCACAACCGCCTGGGCCTATTTTTGGGATTTGCCGTGTTGATGGCAGCCAGCGCGCATGCCCAGTTTGGCGCGCCGGCCACAACCCAGGTTCACGACACCTCGGCGCTTCGCCCGCCAGCGGGTGCGCGTGTGGCCATTGTGGAATTTGCGGATATGGAGTGCCCCGACTGCGCCCACGCCAACCCACTTCTACGTGAGGCTGCCGCCAAATACGGGATACCACTGCTGCGCCATGACTTTCCACTGCCGTTCCACAACTGGAGTTTCAACGCGGCTGTGAACGCACGCTGGTTCGACACCAAGAGCAAGAAGATTGGCGACGAGTACCGGGACTATATCTTCTCCAACCAGATCATGATCAATAACCCCGGCGATCTGACTCAGTACACGGCGACGTTCGCCAAGAGCCGCGGATTGGCCATACCGTTCGCCATTGACCCGCAGGGCAAGCTGGCTGCCGAGGTGAAGGCCGACTACGCGCTGGGCCAGCGGATCGGCATTGAGCATACGCCGACGATCTGGGTGGTAACTGCTAACAGCAAAGGCGCGCCGTTTGTGGAGGTTGTGGACCGGAGCAAGCTCTACCAGCTTATCGATCAGGCCATCGCCAATACGCGCGGGAAGTAAACCAACCACAACAGCAGAGGCGGCAATCCGCTTGCCAGCCTTTG
This sequence comes from Acidobacteriaceae bacterium, assembly GCA_031296355.1. The sequence continues at coordinate 1,359 of JARLFX010000383.1, read as the reverse complement.
CTTGCAACCAGCACAACGAGCCAACTTATATGCTCTGCGTTCTTGCCTCATCTTCACAATCCGGCGTTGCTTTCGCCCCTCGCCGCCGCGCCAGCTTCTTTGCGGCATTTGGCGTCGCTTTGCTATGTTTGTACGCTTCAGTCTGTGCGCAGGCGCAGTTTCATGACACACCCGCCCTCCATCCGCCTGCCGGCTCGCATGTGGCTATCGTCGAATTCGCCGATCTGCAGTGCCCTGCATGCGCCCAGGCAAACACACTACTGGAGGCCGCTGCAACAAGATACAAGATTCCGTGGGTGCGTCACGACTACCTGATCCCGTACCATCTTTGGAGCTTCAACGCAGCCGTCAAGGCGCGCTGGTTCGACACCAAGAGCAAGGCTCTGGGCGATCAGTACCGCGACGCTGTTTTCGCCAACCAGAACACCATCTACAATCTCGGGATGCTCAGCCAGTTCACAGAGAAATTCGCTCGGAGCCACGGCATCGTTATGCCAACGGCGATCGATCCTCAGGGCAAGTTGGCCGCGGATGTCCAAGCCGACAATGCATTGGGCAAAGCCACCGGCATTACGCAAACGCCAACTGTTTTTATCGTTACCTCGAATAACAAAGGCACTCCTTTCATCCGTGTCAACGACATTGGATCCCAGCTCAACATGGTGATCGACCAGGCAATTGCCAATACGCGCGGACGGTAGCTCCACATGCTGGCCGGATAAGACGATGGCGCATCCTCTTGAGGGTGCGCCGTTTGGTTTTTGCGGAGTTCATTTAGTGCTTGAAGAGCTTGGCCCCCGCGGCGAATCCGGGCCAACTGGAGAGCCTTGCTACGACCGTCAAAATGTAAGATGTCACAATAAGGATTTTCCCCAATGCATACAGCTTCAGCAGCGTCCCGCCTTACCCTGAGCCAACTTGCCCCTGGCGCCATGCAGTCTGAGATTCGCGCGATGACGACAGAGTGCGACCGCATCGGCGGCATCAACCTGGCGCAGGGGATTTGCGATACGCCGGTGCCTGCGGAGGTGGAGAATGGCGCGACGGAGGCGATCCGGAACGGCGAGAACATTTATACGCGCTGCGACGGTATAGCGCGGTTGCGGCAGGCGATTGCCGCCAAACAACTGCGCGACTACGGGCTCAGCTACGACCCGGAACGCGAGGTGATGGTTGCCTCGGGCGCGACCGGCGGGTTGCATGCGGCGGCGATGGCGCTGCTGAATCCGAAGGACGACGTGCTGCTGTTTGAGCCTTTCTACGGCTATCATGCGGTGACGTTGCAGTCGTTGCGTGTGAACCCGGTGCTGGTGCCGCTGGCCGCGCCGGACTGGACGCTGGACGTGGATGCCCTGAAGG
>JARLFX010000056.1 GCA_031296355.1 Acidobacteriaceae bacterium | reverse complement strand
CGAGTTAAAGGTCTGGGAAAAGTCCCCGGTCCGCTGTAGTGCTGTCGGGACAGTTGTCGTCACTTCGCTCTGCGTTCCCTGCCTCAATCCCTCATAGGAGAACAGAAAAAAGGTCTTGTCCTTACCACTGTAGAGTTTGGGGAAGAGCACCGGACCGGTCAGACTGCCGCCAAACTGGCTGCGCTCGAAGTGCGGCAGCTTGGTTCCGGCACGATTGGCGAAGAATGTGTTCGCATCGAGATCGGAATTGCGAATGAACTCGTACAGGCTGCCATGAAACTGGTTGGCGCCGGACTTTAAATCACGTTGACAATGCCGCTGCCGCTGCGTCCGAACTCGGCTGAGTAGCCGTTGGACTCAACCTTGAACTCCTGCACTGCGTCGACAGAGGGAAACACGGCGAAGCCACTGATGGGATTGACCAGCGGCGGACTTGCGGGAATGCCGTCGACCAAGACGTTGGTGCTGCCTGGACGGCCGCCGTTCACCGATAGATTCATGCTGTTGTACTGCACCGTGACACTGCCCGTAACGCCGGGCATAAGGAACATGAGCGCATAGACGTTGCGCTGGTTCAAGGGAAGATTTTCAACGTTGCGATTGCCAACGACCTGGCCCAGAGCCGCCTCAGACGTTTCCAGTTGCGCCGTATCGGCCGTAACCTCGACCTTCTGAGTGGTTGCGCCCACCTGCAGCGCGATGGAGATCTCCGCTACCTGGTTCAAATCGAGATGAATTCCGGATCGCACGTCGGTTTTGAAGCCGGGAGCCTCTACGGTGACCGAGTAAGGTCCACCAGGCTGCAGCGAGGTAAAGATGAAACGGCCGATTGAGCTCGAGGTTGTGCGGGTTACAACACCGGTTGCCGTGTTGGTCGCGCTCACTCCGGCGCCGGCGACCACCGCTCCGGATGCATCGATCACCGATCCCTGAAGAGAGGCAGTGATCGTCTGTGCGTGGGCATTGAAAACTGGGATGAAGCAGAGAGCCCAGACAGCGATCGCTGTAAATAGAACCGCTATTCTTCTTCCTGGGCGGTGTTTGAACTTTGTTGCACCGATAACCTGGTAGGTCATTGCGTCTCCTTTGAAAAAACGTTGCATTGTTGTTCTGGATTGCCGGGCTGAGCATTGCTCCTGACATCCGCGTTGTGTTTTTGCATCTCGTCCGATCGCTAATGCGGCCGCCACGGAGTTCGCAAGAGACGAATCACGCGATTGCTCATCGACGGGATTCGGGTCACGATCGAATCGCCATGCAGAATAGCGAGGCACCTCGAAGTCCACAAGGTTGGGAACAGTACCTCATGGAGGGCTGGTGGGAAACGGCCTGAAATCAACGACGTACGTGGGGACCAGCGGCAGGTATGTTACCTGACGGCGAGGACGTACTGAAGCTGGGCGCGTTCGGAACTCAACGTTACAGGTCTCGTATCTCCAGCCCAAACCACGACGCAGACACTCTTGCGAGCGCGCCTGCCTGTGCGATTACGCAAGGGCTTAGCGTTGCTGCGAATCGAGAGAATTGGAAAGGGGAACTACGCCAGCCTCCGCTGAAGGAAGGCTCTCTGTCAGAAGCTACATCGCGCCGAGAGGCACGGCAGGACTCCGCTGACCGGTGTCGAGATGGACAACATGCGTGTCATGGACCCAATTTACACATTGATTCTTGATGAGTCAAGAATTGGATTTCGCTGGCTAGCACGAGCGCACGCAATTTCGGGCGCGAAGTTCGCAACTTACAGAGGGAAGAAACTTCGATGCGGAACGCCACGTAAAGAACGAGGGGCGCTCAACGCACGTCGAAAAGGACCATGTGCGGCGGACCAGAGCGGCCATTGATCACGTTGGTGCTGACAATGATTTGGATGTTGCGCTGTTCCCAGCCGCGGGGAGCTTGGTCGGTGAACTGCTTGAAGTACTCCGGACTGGTTACGAATTCACTGGCCGCAATCGTGCCGTTGGCGCCGATGCCGGCCACGACAAGTTCGACCTGACCGGTCGTCGAACTTGCAAGCCGCGATAT
>JARLFX010000382.1 GCA_031296355.1 Acidobacteriaceae bacterium | reverse complement strand
TTTCCGCTGGTGATCAACGACTATGTGGCCGGGTTCATCAACTTCTTCAGCAATTCGCAGGCGGGGCATGCGCACCTGGTGCGTTCGCTGGAACGCGCGGGCAAGTACAGGGAGATGATCCAGAAGATCCTGGCGGAAGAGGGCGTGCCGCAGGACCTGATCTATCAGGCGGTGGCGGAGTCGGGCTTCCAGCCGCAGGCGCTGAACAAGAGCTCCGGCGCGGGCGGCATGTGGCAGTTCATGCCGACGGGCGCGTATGGGCTGGCGCGGAATGGCTGGTTCGACGAGCGGTTCGATCCGGAGAAGTCTTCGCGCGCATACGCACGGTACATCAAGGGGCTCTACAAGCAGTTTGGCGACTGGTACCTGGCGATGGCAGCGTATGACTGGGGTCCGGGCAACGTGCAGCGGGCGGTGCAGCGGACGGGGTATGCGGACTTCTGGCAGCTGTACAAGCTGAATGCGCTGCCGGGCGAGACCAAGAATTATGTGCCCGGTATCCTGGCGGCGATCATCATGGCCAAGAATCCGAAGCAGTATGGGCTGGATCATGTGGTGCCGGAGCCGGCCGTGATCTCAGATAAAGAGACGGTGGATTACGCTCTGGATCTGCGGCTGGTGGCGGACGTGACCGGCAGCAGCGTGCAGGAGATCGTAGCGCTGAACCCAGCGCTGCTGCGGCTGAGCACGCCGAACGACATCAGCTATGACCTGCACTTGCCGGTAGGGACAAAGGAGCTGTTTGAGAAGCGCATTGCGGCGGTGCCGGAGGCGAAGCGGGCGACGTGGCGTTTCCACGTGATGCAGGCGGGCGAGACGGTGAGCAGCATTGCGGACAGCTTCCACGTGAAGGCGCAGGAGATCGCAACGGTGAACGACCTGAAACCGGGTGATGATCTGGAAGCGGGCGACGAGTTGCTGATCCCGGTGATGCCGGCAGCGGCGGCGGCATCGGGCGGCGTCCACGCGACGCGGTACACGGTGCGGCGCGGCGATACGCTCATCACGGTGGCGGACCGGTTCGGGGTTTCGGTGGAGCATCTGCGGGCGTGGAATAATCTGCGCAGCAACACGGTTACCGTGGGCAAGACGCTGGTGGTGGCGGAGCCGGTGCACCTGGCTCCGGCGGGCCGCGGGCATAAGCGCGGTGCGCATGCTACGGCATCGGGTAGAGGCAGCGCGCACGGCGGGCGTTCGCACGGCACGGCGGCGCGCGGAGCAAGCTCATCGCATGCGAAGAGTGGGAAGTCGAGCGCGGCGGCGGCGCCAAAGTCGCGGAGCCATGCTGCCAGTGCACCGGCGGCGAAAAAACCGGCCGCTTCGACGGCCGTCCGGCACAAAAAGAAAAGCTAAGAATTCGCTATTTCCCTCTTGCCTTCGCAAAGAAGTAAGAGCATCCTTGTGTCTGTAATCCAACAGAGCGAGGCCTATGGCCGCTCTGCCTATGGAGGAAAACATGTCGCAGGATGAATACACGCTTCGCGCCGCCGCCGATCTATTTTCAGACTATGACGACGATCATTTTGGCGAAGATGAAGAAGAAGAGACCAGCATGACGGTCACGTCGGATGACGATGATGATGAGCTGGAGCCGGAAGAGGACCATGTGCAGGACGATGAGCCGCACGCGGAAGAGGCTGAGGTGTTCTCCATGCTGTCAACGCCGGTGAGCAACTACACGCCGCCGACACGGCCCTCCGTAAAGCCGGAGAAGAGTGAAGCGACGCCGGTCGCCAAGCCTGTAGCGGTGAAGAAGGCCGTACCTGTGGTAAAAAAAGCCGTGCCTGCGAAGAAGAAGGCAGCCAAGAAGAAGGCTGTGGTGAAGAAGGCGGCGAAAAAGGTTGTGAAGAAGGCCGCCAAGAAGGTTGCGCCCGCGAAGAAGAAGGCGGTGAAGAAAGCAGCGACCAAGAAGGCCGTGAAGAAGGCCAAGAAATCTGCCGCGAAGAAACCGAGTGCTCTACGCGGTAGTAAGGCAGCTCCTAAAAAGGCCGCCTCTAAAAAGGGCACCAAAAAATCAACTAAGCGAGGTACTCCCTTGGCAACGAAGAAAAAGGCAGTCAAGAAGGCAGTAAAGAAGCCCGCGAAGAAGGCAGCAAAGAAGGCCGTCAAGAAGGCCGTCAAGAAGGCTGCAAAGAAGAAGAAGTAAACCAGGGATTCAAGGCAAGCAAAAACGCCCGGCTCTCCGCGAGGAGCTCCGGGCGTTTTTGCGTGTGGGGCGAAGGGCGGGGCCCATCAAACGAAAAGCAGATTCTTCGCTGCGCTCAGAACGACAAACCTTGACGGGGTGCAACTACTTTGCGGCGGCGATGGCGGCGAGGACTTCGTCGCTGTGGGCGTTCACATCGACCTTCGTCCATACTTTTGCGATGTGGCCATTGGGGGCGATGAGATAGGTCCAGCGCGACGCGTACTTTGTGCCGTTGTGGTCATTGACGGGGACGCCGTAGGTGTCCACCACTTTGTGGCCGGGGTCGGCAAGGAGTTTGAAGGTGAGATTCTCCTGGGTGCAGAAGCTCTTGTGGCTGTCTGGCGTGTCGAGGCTGACGCCGAGAATGGTGGCGTTGACGGCATCGTATTTGGCCTGGTCGCGCTGAAAGTTGTGAGCTTCAATGGTGCAGCCGGTGGTCTTGTCTTTGGGATAGAAGTAGAGCACGACCCACTTACCCTTAAAGCTGCGGAGCGAGACGGGCGCGTTGTCTTGCGAGGGCAGGGTGAAGCCGGGCGCGACGGCGCCGACAGCGAGTGGTGCAGGATCGGCGGCGCGCGAGGGCAGCGTAACGAGCGCGGCAGCAAGGATAAGAACGAACGAAGCGAGCAAACGATAACGACGCATGGAATTTCCTCTTTCGGCTTTCGGGGTAAAACCTGGTTGCAGGGGAGTGCGCCGGCCACGAACGCCGGGGATTGACTAAGGATACGCAGTGGCAGGGCAAATCGTTTCATGAATTCGTACAGGCAGAGAGTCGTGCGGCCAGCGTAAAATGCAGGGCGTGATGACCCATCGTGCGTACCGCCTCGCTCTTTTTGCTGCCCTTATGCCTGCCAGCATGTCCATCTGTGTGCAGGCTCAACAGGTTACTTTGCCGCTGTGGCCGCATGGGGCGCCGGAGACGGTGCAGATGCCGGGGCCGGAACAGGACATTACCAAGCCGACGGACCGTCTGGTGGACGGGAGGCCGCTGATGCACATGACGAATGTGAGCCAGCCGACGCTGGCGGTCTATAAGCCGGATGCGGCGAAGGATACGGGCGCGGCGGTAGTGGTGCTACCCGGCGGCGGCTACCGCATCCTGGCGTATGACCTGGAAGGGACGGAGGTGTGCGGGTGGCTGAATTCGCTGGGCGTGACCTGCGTGCTTTC
>JARLFX010000381.1 GCA_031296355.1 Acidobacteriaceae bacterium | reverse complement strand
ATCACCGGTGCAGCGAGCTGCTCAAACTGCGCGCGTGTAATCTCGCGCAGATACTTCCGGCCATCCGGCAGCTTCACCTCCAACTGCGCGGTCTCTTTCGCGGAGAGCGCGATCTTCGCTTCAATCACGCTCTTGCGCAGCGCCTGTAGCACCTCGCCATTGCCGCGCAGGTTCACGCCCATATCGCCGGCAATATCATCCAGAGCAATCGTGATGAGCAGGTTGTCGATGTCGTCGCCACCCAGGTGTGTGTCGCCATTTGTAGCGATCACCTCAAAGATACCTTCGTGCAGCTTCAGGATCGAAACATCAAACGTGCCGCCGCCGAAGTCATACACAGCGATCAACCCATCGCGCTTCTTATCGAGCCCATACGCCAGCGCCGCGGCAGTGGGCTCATTCACCAGCCGCACAATCTCCAGCCCTGCAATGCGTCCCGCGTCCTTGGTCGCCTGCCGCTGTGCATCGTTGAAATACGCAGGCACCGTGACCACGGCCTTGTTCACCGCTCCGCCAAAAAATCTCTCTGCATTCTTCTTCAACTGCTGCAGGATGAGTGCCGAAATCTCCGGCGGCGTAAACTCGCGCCCGCCCAGCTTCAACCGCAGCACCTCGCCAGGCTTCAGATCATCTGCTAATTGAAACGGAAAGAACTTCAACTCATCCTGCACATCGGCCAGATCGCGACCCATCAACCGCTTGGCCGAATACACAGCGTCCGCCGGCGATGCTAGCAGCGTCGTGCGCGCGGCATTGCCCACGGCGATGCCATCGGGCGTCACCGCCACCACGCTGGGCACCAGATTCACGCCGTCTTCTCCCGGAATGATCACAGGCTCCGCGCCCTGCATAAACCCGACCAGCGAGTTCGTCGTTCCGAGATCGATGCCTACAATTCGTTCTGCCATAGCTTTCCTAATTACTCCAACGCTTCATTCACATCACGCACTAAATTCCGTACATAGCTGCGCCGGTTCAGCAGCGCCACCAGCTCTTTTTTTGCGCTATCTTTCGCGCTCGCATCATCCGCATCCACACCTGCATCCCACTTCGTCCACAGCGCTTCCAGTTCCGTCTGCGTCACGGCAAGCATGCCTTCAAAGTTGGCCTTTGCAACCTGCAATTCCTTCGCCAGTTGAGGATCATCCTCGCCCATCTTGCGATTCATGCGCATCTCTTCCAATTGCATGTTCAGTTCAAACACTTCTTCCAGAAGCTCCGGTGGCGCAATCTGCTTCTTCGCTATGCCCGCCGTCTTCGCTGCATCGGTCGCCTGCTTTGACTGCTCATCCAGCTGCACACCCTCAAGCGTCAGCAGATACTCCGTGCGCGCAATGGGGTCCTTCAGCGTGCGATATGCGTCGTTCAGCCGCGAAGCCTCAGCCAGCGCGGTCTCTTGCTCCGCCACAGGCTTTGCCGCAAACCGATCCGGATGCAGTTTGCGCGACTGCGCGTAATACGCCTTCTCCAGCGCAGCCGTATCCAGCCCCAGCTTGCGCGGCAGCGAGAAGACACAGAAATAGTTGGAGTCGATCATAGTAGACAAAAACATGCGGCACGATCACTCGCGCCGCGCAAATCTAAGCAGAAAATGAGGAACCGCACCCGCAGCTCTTGGTCGAGTTCGGATTGATGAAGTTGAAGCCCTGGCGCATCAGCGTCTCTTCGTAGTCCAGCACCATGCCATGCAGATACAAAAATGATTTTGGATCGACAAAGATCTTCACATTGTCGTCGCCAAACTCATACACCCGGTCGCGTTCACGCGCCTGCGAATCAAAGCGAATACTGTAGCTCAGCCCACTGCAGCCGCCGCCCTGGATGCCAACGCGCAGCCCGCCCTGCTCCGGCGAAACATTTTCCTTCGCCATCGCCACGCGGATGCGTTTCAGCGCGCGCTCCGTCAGTTGAATACCCTTCTGCGTCTCGCTCTGCCCATGCGCATTCAGCACCGTCTGGCTGGCCAGCGGATTTACCGGCGCAGGAGGGGCTCCGAGTTGTGTCAGTGTGTTCATACGTTCTCTTCTTTCCAGCTTTACAGCTAAAGCAACCACGGCGGGACCAACTGGGCCCGCCGCCGGGGAAGAGGTTGCCGTTACTGTGCTACCGGTGTCGCTACGTCTGCCGTTTCGGCCACGCCGTTCTTCTTCTTCCAGTCGCCAATCGCCGCGCGGATCGCGTCCTCAGCCAATACCGAACAGTGAATCTTCACCGGCGGCAACGCCAGCTCCTTCACGATGTCGGTATTGCTGATGGTCAATGCTTCGGCAACCGTCTTGCCCTTCACCCACTCTGTCGCGAGCGACGAGCTGGCAATAGCAGAACCGCAACCGAAGGTCTTGAACTTCGCGTCTTCAATCACCTGCGTCTCGGGGTTGACCTTGATCTGCAGGCGCATCACGTCGCCGCACTCCGGCGCGCCGACCAGGCCTGTGCCAACTTCGCTCAGGCTCTTGTCCATCGCACCCACATTGCGGGGGTTTTCGTAGTGGTCCACTACCTTTTCGCTATATGCCATATTTTCTCCTTGGTGCGTATTGTTCTAATCCCTGTTCCCTGCTTTTAGTGCGCTGCCCACTCAATCTTGCTCAGATCGATTCCTTCTTTCACCATCTCGTACAGCGGCGAGAGTTCACGCAGATGCAGCACTACGTCGATCAGCTTGTCCGCCACGTAGTCCACCTCCGCCTTCGTGTTGAAGCGGCCAAGTCCGAAGCGGATAGAGCTGTGCGCCACATCATCTCCCAGACCCAGCGCCTTCAGTACATACGATGGCTCCAGCGTGGCCGAGGTGCAGGCAGAGCCTGAAGAAACTGCGATGTCGTTGATCCCCATCAGCAGGCTCTCGCCCTCCACATACACAAAGCTCATGTTCAGATTGCCCGGCAGATGGTGCTCCATGTTGCCGTTCACGTGCACGTAGTCCAGCTTGCTCTCAAACTTATTCTTCATGTAATCGCGCAGTTCGGTCAGCCGCTTGGTCTCGGCCTCCATCTCCTGCCCGCAGATCTCGCAAGCCTTGCCCAGGCCGACGATGCCCGGCACATTCAGCGTGCCCGAACGCATGCCGCGCTCATGCCCGCCGCCGTTGATCTGCTCAGAGATCAGCACGCGCGGATTGCGACGGCGCACATACAGCGCGCCAATTCCCTTGGGCCCATAGATCTTATGGCCTGAGAGCGAGAGCACGTCGATGTTCATCTTCTGCACATCCACCGGCACCTTACCCACGGCCTGCACCGCATCCGTGTGGAAGATCACGCCGCGCTCGTGGCATAGCTTTCCAATCTCTTCCACCGGCTGAATCACGCCAATCTCATTACTCGCGAACATGATGGACACGAGGATGGTCTTGTCAGTGAATGCAGCCTTCAACTGCTCCAGGTCGATCAAGCCGTCAGCCTTCACCGGCAGGTACGTCACCTTGCAGCCTGCCTTCTCCAGCCGCTTACAGGTGTCCAGCACAGCCTTGTGCTCGGTCACCTGCGTGATGATGTGGTTGCCGCGCTCGCGGTACATCTCAGCAATGCCCTTGATCGCGAGATTGTTTGATTCCGTTGCGCCGGAGGTGAAGATGATCTCCTTCGCCGATGCGCCGATCAGCTTCGCGATCTGCTCACGCGCCGTCTCCACCGCCTGCTCCGCCTCCCAGCCGAACGAGTGATTGCGACTGGCCGCGTTGCCGAACTTCTGCGTGAAGTACGGCATCATCGCCTCCAGCACCCGCGGGTCCAGCGGTGTGGTTGCATGGTTGTCCATGTAGATGGGAAGGTGGACGCCTTCAGGCAGCTTGCTGTCAATGGCAATGCTCATTGTTCCGTTCTCCTCTAAACTTTTTGTTTGAATATTGAGTGACGCGAGCCGCACTCGCTATTCCGAACTTCTTCGTGCCGGCGCTTGAATCAGTACGTCAGCGTAACCAGTTCCTGTTTTGGACTCTTGATAGCGTTCTGGTCGATCAGTTCAGATAAACGGATGCCGGCAAGCAGGTCGCGAATGCCGTCCGTCACCTTCTGCAATGGTTCTTTGATGGTGCAGGTACTCGTAAGGTCGCACGGTCCATGCACCGTAATGCAGGAAGTAATGAACAGTGGTCCGTCGATCGCGCGAACGATCTCAAACGCCGTAATTTTGTCTGATGGCCGCGCCAGCGCATACCCGCCGTTTGTTCCCGCGTGCGATACCAGCAATCCAGCCTTCGCCAGCGTCTGCAGTATCTTTGCAAGCAACTGGTGAGGAATGTGATACGCCTCTGCAATATCTTTGGCGCTTTGCGCCTGACTGGCGACGGAGGCGCTCTCCGAACTGGCGGCATGCTCTGCCAGGAACTTCATCGCCATCAATCCGTAGTCCGCTTTTTTTGTAAGTCTCAGCATAGGCGCGGTCTTTGGCCATTCTGTGCGACCAAAGTAGTCGTGATTCAGTGTACGACCATTATGGTCCCGGTTGCAACTTTCTCTTGTCCCGCCGCCCGCTACGTCCAGCAGTGGGTTCCCGGCCAGCAGGCAGTAATCCCCTGATTTCCGCTAAGAGCTTTCATTCCAGTCAATTGCACGATGGCGAACCACAAAAGTTAACCCCTAATCCGTCCTGTTTTCCAGCCCAAACGCCCTCGTCCACCGAAACTCTCACCTTTTGGATTGACAAGTGCGCCGCATCGTTGGAAAATCCAGCCACGGTACCTCGCGCGCCCGTCGCCCGAAACCGCCCTTCTACATGGCCGTCGCATCCCACGCTGAGCCCACCAAAAACTGCAAGCATCCCCGCGTGCGCGTTGTTTCGCGCGACGAAGATGCTGAATTCGTCGAGTGTGAGATCTGCGGAGACGTCTTCGATTCCGAAGAGTTCCGCGACATGGAAATTGAAGCAAAGGCTGCGAGCGAAGAAGAAGAGTAGCGCCTCTCCCCTAGTGTCCACCGGCCATCGCGTCGTTGAACGCCTTGAACGCCTGCCCATACTTGCCACTCTCGGCGGCATAGCGTAGCGGCTTGACCCGCTCCACGCACACCTCAGTCACATTGGGCTGGCTGCTCAGAATCTCCATCGTCTCCGCCAGGTACTCCTGCAGCGGCATCGCACGCTCATCCACGGCCTGCGCTTCGCCCATCAGCTCCGTCTGCACGTACGGCGGAATGATCTCCACCACGCTCACATTGGAACCCTTCAACTGGTAGCGCAGCGACTGCGTGTACGAGTGAATCGCCGCCTTGGTGGCGCAATACGTCGGCGTAGCCGCCAGCGGCATAAACGCCAGCCCCGACGACACATTCATGATGGTGGCGCTCGGCCGCTTCAGCAGCAGCGGCAGCAGCGCTGCGGTCAGCCGGATGGGGCCCAGCAAATTGGTCGTCACGGTCGCCTCGGCGTCGCCCAGGTCCTCCGGCTGTGCCAGCAGATTCTCTGGCCGCATAATACCGGCGTTATTGAGCAGCACGTTCAGCCCAGGGAACTCCGCCGCCACCGTAGCCGCAAAGCTGCGGATCGCCGCCGGATCTTCCACGTCCAGCACCAGCGACTTCATACCGGGATTCGCCGCGGTGGTTTCATCCAGCGCCTGCTTGCGGCGTCCGGCAATGATGACCTGGTTGCCCAGTGCATGAAAGGCCTCTGCCAGCCCGCGGCCAATTCCTGAGGCTCCCCCCGTGATGAGAATCGTATTACCCGAAGTCTTCATACCGTCTCTCCTTGTTTGCATACGTTGAATGCAATCTGTCGAATGAGAAGTACACGTTTCTAAGATTTGTACTTGCGCCTGTTTCAGCGCGTAGTTGGTACAGCAGCGGCTGGCGAAGAGTTAATCCGCTTCAGCACGATCCACGCATACTCCGCTGCAGAAGCAATGGCGCTATACGCGGTAATCCGCAGCATCCAGCTGCGCAGGCTATGGATAGAGGACACATCACGGATCGGATCGACCATCACCATCGCCAGCGTGAATATCTGGATGCATGTATTCAGTTTGCCGAAGAGGCTCGGCCGGAACTCCCGCAGAGTATGCGTGGCAAACAGCACCGTGCCGATCAGCACCAGCCCCAGGTCGCGGCTGAAAACCAGCACCGTCACATACCGCGGAACCAGCCCGACGTGGGTGAACACCACAAACAGCGTAGACAGCAGCAGCTTATCCGCGATCGGATCGAGGTAAAGCCCCAGCGCCGTCTGTTGTTTCAGCCAGCGCGCCAGCAAGCCATCCAGTCCATCGCTCACCCCGGCCAGCAGGAAGAGCACAATCGCCGTCTTGAAACGCCCATCCAGGATGGCGATCACGAGAAATGGAATGATGAAGAGGCGAAGCAGCGTTAGCAGATTGGGAGCAGCGCGAAACTGGCGAAGAATAGGCATGTGCGTTGTCGAACAAGCTTGATTCCGGCAAAGTGTGCCAGAAACATCCTACCGCACTCCAGCGCCCAATCCCCAAGCCATTTGCCGTGAACCGGTTTGCGCTGAACGCCCCGGCGATTTAGACTAGAAAAGCTGCAACCGCCGCACAGGCGTAGCGCAGGCGCGTAGCTCAGTTGGTTAGAGCGCTACCTTGACACGGTAGAGGTCAGGAGTTCGAGTCTCCTCGTGCCTACCATTTCTTTCAATCACTTCCGGCACTTCGACCTGGAGATCTCCAGCAGTGATTGAATTTCCTCTCTGAGTCGCGCCATCTGTGAAAATTCAGCTGTCCCAATCGCCTCTGCTGCGACGCAACCATTTGCGTCAGTCGGTCGACTGGAACTTTGGCATGTCATTTAACATTGCCGACTAAATAAACCACCCAAAGCATGGAAGACGCCAAACAAGAACTGCTATCGATCTCTGCTGTTCTATTCGCTTCATGGCTGGCGATCATATAACGGCTTCTTAAACCTGCCCTGAATACTCCAGGTAAGTTACTCATATATTCAATGTCTCGAACCGTGCTTTTGTTTTAATACCTTGAACATCTCCAGGCAGAAAGTCAGACTCCCCCCGCCGTCTAATTCGCGAGATAGGTCGAATTACATCTCACCACTAACTCACCCCTATATGTCGATAACACCGCTCTCTGCTACCCTAAGTACAGTAAGCGGCCTGTAACTCAGAATGCAGAGGATAATCAGTATGAATTTGAACGATATCGTTGCACAGATTGATGCAGAGATTGCCCGGCTCACACAGGCGAAGCAAGCGCTGCTTGGTATCCCCACCAGCAAAGGCCCCGGGCGTCCGCGCAATGCCGCGGCTCCTGCAGCTGCAAAGCCGAAGAAGCGCAAGATGAGCGCCGCCGGCCGCGCCCGCATCGCCGCCGCACAGAAGGCCCGCTGGGCCAAGGTGAAGGCAAAGAAATCACCCGCGAAATAACATTGTCATTTCGCAAACACCAAGGGCTGGAGCATCGCTTCCAGCCCTTTCTGTTTTCTGTATGGGCTATCTCTCCGCCGCGCACACTTCTATCTCCGATACACTGTTCCTGTTCATGATGATGACAATCCAACTCCTACTGGCCGCGCTGGTCATCGCGCTCGCAATCTACCGCCGTTCGCTCACCGGCTGGATCTTCGCCGCCATGATTCTCGGCGCCATCGTCGGCCACCAATGGCCGCACACCGCGGTCAACTTCCAAATACTCGCCACCATCTTCCTTCGTCTTATCAAGGTCATCATCGCGCCCTTGCTCTTCGGCACGCTGGTTACTGGCATCGCTGGCCATGCCGATCTCAAAAAAGTAGGCCGCGTCGGCGTCAAGGCGCTCATCATCTTTGAAGTCGTCTCCACCCTCGCGCTGGTCGTCGGATTCGTAGCCATCAACATCACACGCGCTGGATACGGCATCATCATGCCGGCGGCTGCGGGCGCCGAACCTGTCACCTTCGCCACGCATTCATGGAGCGAACTGCTCGTCGCCATGTTCCCTGAAAACATTGCCAAGTCCATCGCTGAAGGTCAGACGCTGCAGGTCGTCATCTTCTGCATGCTCTTCGGCGTCGCACTCGCCATGGTCACGGAGGTGCACCGCCGCCCGCTCGTGCAACTCGCCTCCAGCCTGGCCGAAACCATGTTCAAGTTCACCAACATCATCATGTATGCCGCGCCGGTCGGCGTCTTCGGCGCTATGGCCTACACCGTCGGACACCTCGGCGCCGGCGTCTTCTGGCCGCTCCTCAAACTGCTACTGACCATGTATCTCGCACTCGCAGCCTTCATCCTGCTGATACTTGTACCCTTGGCGCTGCTCGCGCGGATTCCGCTCCTCCGCTTCATGCGAGCCCTGGCCGAGCCGCTCGCCATCGCCTTCGGCACTGCCAGCTCTGAAGCAGCGCTGCCGCTCTCCATGGAGCGCGTGGAATCCCTCGGCGTCTCACGCGAAACGCTCTCCCTCGTGCTCCCTCTCGGCTACAGTTTCAATCTTGCTGGTTCCGGCCTGTATGAATCGCTTGCGCTCGTCTTCGTTGCCCAGGCGTCCGGCATTCATCTCACGCTCGGCCAGCAGGCGCTCATGCTGGTCACGCTGCTGATCAGCAGCAAAGGCACTGCCGGTGTAGCTCGCGGCGCATTGGTCGTCGTCCTCGCCGTAGCAGCCTCCTTCCATCTCCCGATGGAAGTCGTCCTCATGCTCTTCGGCGTCGATCAACTCATGGATATGGGGCGCACTGCGATCAACGTGCTCGGCAACTGCCTGGCCACCGTCGTCGTCGCACGCTGGGATGGCGAGCGCGGCCTCTTCCCCGCCTCCGAAGACATCCCAACCACGCGCTGAAGAAATTTCCCCTAGTCGAATAGCGCCGGTTCGTCGCCCCGGTGCTCCATGCTCAGCACCATCGCTTCAAACTCTCCGATCGGTACCGGTCGGCTATACAGGTATCCCTGGAAGGAATGGCACTTCAGCCGCGTCAAAAACCGCCGCTGCTCTTCGGTCTCCACCCCCTCTGCAATCACCTTCAACCCAAGCACGCGGCTCAGTGAAATGATTGTCTCCGCAATCGCCCCGCTACCTTCGTCTACCAGGATGTCCCGCACAAATGAGCGATCGATCTTCAACTGGTCCAGCGGCAACCGTTTCAGATACGCCAATGACGAATATCCCGTACCAAAATCATCGAGTGAGAACCGTACTCCGTGGATTCGCAATTCCGTCATCTTTGCGATCACGTCTTCCACGTTGTCCACCACGATGCTCTCGGTCAGCTCCAGCCGCAGGTTCTCTGGATTTGCTCCCGTACGCGCCAGCGCAGCCAACACACTCTCCACAAAATTCGCCTGGTGCAGTTGCCGCGCGCTGATATTCACCGCCACCGTGATGCCCGCCATCTCGGTTCGCGCACCCCATGCCGCAATCTGCCGGCACGCAGTCTCCAGCACCCACTCGCCCAGCGGCAAGATCAATCCCGTCTCTTCTGAAGACGCAATGAACTCCGCCGGCAACAGTAGACCGCGGCTCGGATGCCGCCAGCGCAGCAGCGCCTCAGCCCCGTTCACTTCTGCACGGTTCATTTGCGGCTGGTAATACAACTCAAATTGCTCTTTTTGAATCGCATCGCGCAGCTCACCTTCCAGCGCCGCCCGCGCATTCACCGCTGTCTGTAGCGCCGGCGCAAAGAACCGCATCGTGTTCCGCCCCGCGGATTTCGCCTGGTACATCGCAATGTCGGCCTGCTTCAAAACCTCATCTGTAGATTCCCGCTGATCCTGGAACAGCGTAATGCCGATACTCGCCGAACTACGATGCTCGCGTCCATTCAGCAGGTAGGGATCGCCCAGCGCAGCCAGAATCTTCTCCGCTACTCCTTTTGCCTGCGATGCCGCCTGCTCCGGCAGCTCGCTCAGGTCTTCCAGCATCACCACAAACTCATCTCCGCCGAACCGCGAAACCGTATCCGTCTCGCGCACGCATCGGCTCAGCCGCCGCCCTACCTCCTGCAATTGCAGGTCTCCCACCGGATGCCCCAGCGTATCGTTCAGCGTCTTGAAATCATCCAGATCCACAAACAACAGCGCCCGCTGGCGGCGGCTGCGCCCGCTGGCAGCCTGCGCCTGGTGAAGCCGGTCCAGCAGCAGCCGCCGGTTCGGCAATCCCGTCAGCGTGTCATAGAAAGCGAGATGCCGAATCTCCGCCTCCGCATGCTTCGCTTCCGATACATCCCGTGTAACGGAAAGTAAACACTTCTCCCCATCCAGCTCGATAAATGACGCTGAGATCTGTCCCCATAAAATCTGTCCGTTTTTCTGCTGGAATGCCACTTCCTTGTCGCGACAGAATCCGTTTCGCCGCAGCTCTTCCACCACCTTTTCCCGGTCCAGCGGATCCTTCCAGACCTTCAGTTCCAGCGACGTCTTCCCAATTACCTCTTCTCTGCTATATCCCATGATGTCGAGAAATGCATCGTTCACATCAATGTACAAGCCATCGCTTACGCGATTGATATTGATCGCATCCAGACTTGTCTGGAACGCCGTCCGGTAGCGGTCCTCACTCTCCAGCAGCCCCTGTTCAGCCTTCTTCCGCGCGGTTATGTCTTCCGTAAAGATGATGATGCCGCCCACTTCGCCCTGGGCATCGTGCCATGGTGAAATCTCCCACCGGTTCCAGCATGAAGAACCATCCAGTGCATGCACACGGTCTGCTTCCTCACACAACACTTCTCCCGCTATCCCACGCCGGTGCGCCTCTCTCCATCTCTCTGGAAATACGATTGGGTCATCATAGTGCGAGTGTCCGGTCAGATCGCCATCACCCAGGCAAAAGGCATCTCTCCACCGGTTGCTGGCCCATATGTACCGCATCTCGCGGTCAAACATTGCCAGCGCCCCCGGCGCATGCTTCACAAACAGCCGCAACTGCTGCACACTCTCCTGCAGGTGCTCCTGCGCCACTTTCCGCTCGGTAATGTCTTCTACAAATCCATCAATGCAGGGTTCATTACCGCTATCTTTTACGAGCCGGGAACTCAACGTAACCCATATCAACTTGCCGTCCTGGCGCTTGAACTGGCATTCGAAACCCTGTACCGATCCGTTCTCTTCCAGCAACTGCAGCAGCCTCTCCCGGTCCTGCGGGTTCGCCCATACCTCGTACGCCAGATCTTTCATCTCAGCCACAACACGCGCAGGCGCCTTGGTATAGCCAAGCATCTTCGTGAGCGCACTGTTCACCTCAAGCAGCCGGCCATCCAGCGTGGCCCGGTACATGCCCTCCAGCGCGCCGTCGAATATCTCCTGGTATTTCTTCTCCGCTTCCCTTAGCGCGCACTCCGCGCTCTTCCAGCGGGTGATGTCTTTGGCAAAGGCAGAGAGCCCCCGCGCCTTGCCGTCCACCATCATGCGATTGATCACTACATCCAGAATGCAGCCATCCGGCGAGGTAACTTCAGTACGCACCTGTCCTTCGCGCAGCGCCACGTCATACAACGGAGCCCACTGCGCAGCCAGGGCAGCCGGCGACACCTCTTCCGCCCGCTGCCCTGCTGCCAGCTCCATGCCAAATCGCCGCTTAACATCCATCTGCAACGCGCGATTAAACGTCAACAGCCGGTAATCCAGATCGACCGACCAGATAAAATCCTGCGAACTCTCCATCAACGCTGACAGATCTGCTGCATCCACTAGGCCCATATCCGTCTCTTCCGCATTGATGCGCTTTTTACACAAGACACAACTCCCATTCAGCTCAAACTCGCGTGCGCCGAACGTACAGGGATTTATGTACGATGAGTATCTGGACTATGGCCCTTCCAGTCTGTGTCCTACGTCACTGGCTGCCTGTCGTCTGCCTATTTTCCTTTCGCCCGCGCCACCGTCCCCACCAGCGTCAGGTCGATGCCCACAATCTTATCAACATGGAAAAATGGCATGCTCGGCGCCTTCATTCCCCAATCCACATAGGGAACCTGGAATTGCCCCTTCGCCGTGCAGTTCCCGCCTTCGATATGAATCTGCATCGGCACGATGATCTCATGTCCGGTTCCGTGCAACGTGAATGTCCCGCTCACCTGGATCGTAGAGTCCCCACTCCCCGCGATTGTTCCTGTATAGCTGTGTGGCACAAACGTCGTCTCCGCAAAATGCGGGGCGTCCAGCACCTGGCCGCTCATCTTCTTGTCCCGCGAAGCCTCTCCGCTGTTGCCGCTGCCTGTCGCCACCACCACAAAACCGTCGATCTTCCCCGCTCCCGGATCAAAATCGATCGCTCCGCTCTGCACATGAAACGTACCCTTCACCACATGCGAGCCTCCAACCGTGAAGCCCACCTGGCTCGCAGCCGGGTCCACAGTAAACGTCTGGTTCTGTGCCATCGCGCTGGATACCAGCAAAAGCGGAAGCACCAGCAGGAAAGTCAGGCGAAATATCTTCATGGTTTTTCTCCTAAGGTTGGTGGTTGAACTTCGTTCACCGGCGCGGTTCTCTGCGCCAGCCATGCGCTTACAGATGCAATGTCCCCGTCCTGCAAATACTCATGGCCCGGCATATCGGTCCCCTGTATGCCAAACTTCGCAATCTGCGCAATCCTCGCCCTGCGCTCCTCCGCGCTGCCCGCCGGCACGTCGCGCAGCGCATCCAGCCCAAATCGCGGCGGCAGCCTCCGGAAGCGGTCTGCCCACTTCACCCGCGTCGGCCCGTCTTCGTCATGACACGTCCTGCAGTATGCGCGATAGACTTTCGCTCCCCCCTCCGGGTTAGCCTGTGCCCCTGCGCTCGGTTGCCACGTCGCATGGCTTGCCCACTGCCGTTTTACATCCTCATCCGCGCCGTGCAGGCTCTGCAAATACGCCACCAGGTCGCCGCCGCGTTCATCCGCGAACAGCCGCGTATACGCCGGCATGAACGAACCGTGACTCACCTCCGCCGGATCGTAAAAATGCGCCAGCAGCCAGAGCGCCGACCGCCTGCTGCCCACCTCTGCCAGGTCCGGCCCCTGCCTGCGGTTTCCAATCAGCGGCGGATGCTCTCCCCGCAGCGACTCCACACTCTCCGTCGGCCCCCACCGCTCCACATCCGCCGTGCCTGGCCGCACATACTGCGAGTGGCAGCTGATGCAGCCCTCGCCAATGTACACCTGCCGCCCATGCTCCACTGCGGTCAACGCGCGCGGCACCATCCTCTGCTCCACCATGCTGCGGTTCACAAACCACGCCACCGCCAGCACCACCAGCGTTGCCAGCACCTCGCGCCGCCGTGCCCGCAACGCGCCCGGCAGTACCGGCATCAGCACCACCACCCCCGCCACTGCCACAAACCCCAGCGGAATGCGTCCCAGGTGCTGCCCCATCCCAATGCCCATTGCGGAGCCGCACCAGCCCGCCACCGCGTAGATCCATCCTGCCCGCCGCCCACGCTCCTCCACCGTCACCGCGCCGGAGAGCAGCGCCGGGTACGCCACCAGCGCCACTGAGTAGATCGACACCCCCACCGGGTACAGCAGCGACACCGTCACCGCCCGCCCTGGATCATTCAGCAAAACACATGCCGCCGCCAGCACCAGGAATGCAACACACAGCGTCTGCCGCAATCCCCTGCGCCGCAGCCACCACGCCCCCGCCAGCGCCGCCGCAAAATGCAGCCCTCCATTGCTCCAGAGATGCGCCGTCCCCTGCCACGTTCCCGCCTTCAGCTCAGGCGTGTTTTGAATTATGAAGAACGCCGCCGAATCCAGCCATACCAGCGCGGTAAAACCCGCCAGCGCCAGTCCGAACGGCAACGCCTGCCCTGCCTGCTCCGCAACCGGCTCTTCCACCGTCTCGCCGCTCACCACAAACACGCCCGCCGCGCACAGCCCAGCCGCCACCATAGTCTGCACCGCAGTCGACGCCGTAAATACCGCCGGCAGATTGCACAGAAAATATCCAATACCGGTTCCGATGCCCACCTTCATCAGCCGGTGCTCGTTCCCCAGCCATTGCGGTAGCCACGTCACCAGCGTGACCGTCAGTAATCCCAGTGCACACCCAATGCTCAGTGCCACCACCATCGCCGCGGCTGCATGCAGCGGCAGCCGTGAACCGGCAGCAGCCACCACACATGCCACCAATGCCACCCGCATGCGCAGCACTGGCGAAGCCCAGCGTGAAATCCGCGGCACCAGCAAACTCACCACGATGCCGCCCGCGGCCATAGCCGTCATCACCGCTTTCAGATGCTCATCAGCAATGCCCAGCTCAGCCAGACGCCGTAGAAATCCAAACTGCGCAAAGATCAGGAAGTAGACAAACGTGATCGCCACGAGGCATGCGCCTCGCCATCCTGCTATGCACGACTCACGCTGCGGCATACGTCAGCCAGCCTCGCATCAAACCGATAGCCTGTAGCAGCGCCAGCGCTCCATCCGTCGCGGCCACCGTCAGCCATCCCCACTCCAGCGATCCGTCCAATACCTGCCACGCCACAAACACCGCCACCAGCCCGCGCGTGATCGCCGTCAGCAACCATACCGTCTCCAGCCGCTGCACCACCTCCGCGCGCCCCGCCAGCACGGCTCCGTACAGGCACGCCACGCCGGTTGAAAGCACAAACGCCCCAATGTACTGCAGGTATGGCAGTGCGCTTACATCCGCACTCACGCCCATCAGCCGCAGCGTCAACACTGGCGCAAACAGCAGCATCACTCCGGTCGAGCCATCGCTCAGCCCGGTCAGCACCTGATAGAGCCACAGCAAACGCCGCTTCATACCGTTTCTCCCTGCACGTTCATACTGCGCAACAGCTGCGATGCATACACCAGCCACTCGACAGATGCGATCAGCATCACGACGCCGATCAGCACCCGCGCCGTATAAAAACTATTCCGCAGCATGCCGGGAACAATCGTAAACGATGGATCACCACCCTCGATCCATCCCACTGTCAGAAACAGCGCCACATACGCCAGCACCGCGCCCTGCCATGCGTAGAACGATGCCCGTCCGTTGAAGATCCATCCGCCATCCCCCAGCAACTGCACCATCACAAAGGTCAGCAGACTCGATGAAAATCCCGCCATCGCCAGCAGCGAATGAGCCACCAGCCCATCGGTGAACTTGAAGCGGTCCAGCACGCCCGGTAAAAACAGCGTCCATCCCGTCAGCACCAGCGCTGCCCACCACCATTGAAACGCCCTGCGCCACCGCTTCGTATTCTGGTGCCACACGAATGCGTTGTAATACACCGGCGTCAGCGGCAGCCACACCAGCAAGCTGCCCAGGCTGATGTACTGTACTGGCCGGTGATGGCTCACATCCGCGCGACCCAGCCCCAGGCACAGCACACACTCCGCCGCGAAAATAATCCACGCCGCCGTAATCGCCCGTGATCGCTGCTCCGCATTCTTCCGCGTGCTGATGCCAAACGGCAGCAGAAGAAGAATCGCAATCACGATCAACGTCGACTCCAGCTGGCTCGCGCCCGTCGGCCCGCCGCTATCCGGATTGATCGGCGGATACAAATTTGGGCTTGCCGCCACATACAGCAACACCGGCACCAGCAACAGCAGCGTCAGCCCAATCACTTTTCCAAACCGCACCAGCGATTGCCGCTGCACTGGCCTGTACCAGTCGCTCGCCAGCGACATCGCCAGCACCAGCCACAGCGCCGCCAGCGCCAGCGGAAACAGCACCCGCGAGTATCCCGTCCAGTCCAGAAAAAGTTTGCCGCTGGAGTGCCCTGCCAGCCACGTCAGCGACCCCACCATCAGCGCAGTAGACCATACCCACAGCATCGGCCTGCACCACTTCGCCGCCGCTCCCCGGTCCACACCGTACGCATGAAACAGAAACGCCACCAGCGGCAGACTGATCCACCCATACAGTTGCAGGTTCATATGCACCGGCATCCATCGCCCATACGTCCAGTCGCCCAGCGCCAGGTTCAGCTTCGGCAGCAGCAGCATCACCGCCAGCATCACCCCGATTGCGTTCCCCACCACCAGCCACGCCAGGCTATGCCACGCAGCAGACGCAATCCCTCGCGGCGGCGCACCCTCGCGCATGTCCGCCACACCTGTTGCATCGCGCCAATCGTTCGCACCCGCCAACCAGTTCCTCACCCGCGATCAATCCGTTGCCTACGCACATCCCCGAATCTTTCCGTCATGCATCTCCACCAGCCGGTCGCAACGGCCCGCCAATCCTCGATCATGCGTCGCCATCACCAGCGTCACGCCTTCCTTCGCCGCCAGTTCCAGCAGCAGATCAAATACCACCGCACTTGTCCGCTCATCCAGCGACCCTGTCGGTTCATCCGCCAGCAATATTTTTGGCCGGTTCATCAGCGCGCGGCACAGCGCCGTCCGCTGCCGCTCGCCGCCAGAAAGCTTCTGTATCCGGTGCCCCAGTCTGTGCTCCAACCCCGTTCGCTCTGCCAATTCGCGCAGCCGTGCCCGCGCAACCTTCCGCTCTACGCCCGCCGCCACTGTCGGTATCAGGCAGTTCTCCTCCAGCGTCAAATCAGGAATCAGGTTGTGCAGTTGAAATACAAATCCCACCTCGTGCCGCAGCATCCGCAGCGGGCTCACCTGCTGATTCAGCACTGTGCCGTTGATCGTCACCTGCCCGCGGTCCGGCTCATCCAGCCCGCCCAGCAGATGCAGCAGCGTGCTCTTGCCGCACCCCGAAGGCCCGCACAGCGCCACCGTCTTGCCCTGTACCGCAGCAAAGTCTACGCCGTTCAGCACCTTGATGGCGCCATCGTCATAGCTCTTCCATACGCCCTCCGCACTCAGCACTACGCGCGCATCTTGTGTCGTGTCCGTCATTATTCGAACCTCAGCGCTTCGACCGCCCGGATGCGCATCGCATACAGCGCCGGGTAGAACGCGCCCGCAACCCCCGTCAGCAGCGAGAGCACGATCACGATCAACACCACCAGCGGCTGAATGCTCACATCCACGTAGCCATGCAGCGCGGGCACCAGCTTCAGCAGCCAAAGAAATATGGTGCCGATCGTCAGCCCCACCGCGGCCCCTAGGATAGAAACCAGCGCCGACTCGCCGAAGATCATCCCTGCGATCTGCGGCTTGCTGAAGCCGCTCACCCGCAGGATCGCAATCTCCCGTATCCGCGTAAACACTGACATGATCATCGTGTTCGCCACGCCCAGCCCGCCCAGCAGCAGCCCGCATCCACCCACTGCCCAAGCCGTCGCCTTCAGTATCTTGAACTGCGAATACGTCCGCGTGAACTCCTGATCCTCCAGCGCGATCAGGTTTGCATACTTCGCCTTCACCATCTGCTTGAACGCACCGGCATCATCTTTATTGCGCAGCTTAATCGTCACCACGCTTGACGATCCCTCCTTGTGAAAGAACGCCTGTGCGGAGTCCAGCGGCATAAACACCCCGCCATCTTCAAATCCATTCGCCGTCTTCACGATGCCGATCACGTGAAATGTTCCATGCCCGATCTGCACCATGCTGCCCAGCGATGCCTGCATGAACTCCGCCGCCCGCTGCCCAAGCACCACATCGTCCGCATGCTGCGCAAAACTGCCGCGGTCGCCCTGCACCCAGTCCGCCTTGCGAATGCGCGCGTCTGCCGCCGTCACGCCGAAGCACGTAATGATGGGATGATCTGCGCTGCTCACAATGCCGAACAGCACCGGATCAGCATGCTGCACCATCGCCCAGCCTTTGATCTCCGCTACTGCCGCCGCCGGCACGTTGCTGAAGAAAAGATCAGACACGTTCCTCTCGAAGACGATAATCTCGCTGTCGCTGGAAAGAATACCGCTGAACATTCCCACCGCGCCCTGCAGTATCGTCACGATGGTCAGCATCGCGGCCACGCTGAACGCAATCCCTGCAATGCTGATCAGCGTTCGGATGCGATGCCGCCGCAGGTTGGTCAGGATCAGCTTGAAGAAGATCATGCCGATCTCCGCAGAGCATCCGCATGGCTCAATAAGCGTTCACGGTCTGCCTGCAGATCGCGCCGCAGCATCTCCAGAAACTCCAGCGCCGGCCTACGCTTCAGCAGCCGTCTCAGTGCGCGCTCACCATTCGCAATCATCCGCTGCAGCCGCTGGTCCGCTGCCTTCACTCCCAGGATGTGCGCAATATTTGGACGGCCCAGGTCAAAATCCCGCGCCGCCGTCTTGCCGGTTTGCGCGCTGCTCTGCATCACGTCCTTCAGGTCATCCAGAATCTGGTACGCCAGCCCCCAGAAGAGCGAGATCCGCTCCAGCAACTGTAGCTCGTCGCGGTCTGCCCCCCCCAGCACCGCCGGCAACACAATCGCCAGCTTCACCAGCGACACCGTCTTACCCAGCGCCACACGTTCCGTTGTCTTCAAATCCTGAACCAGAGTCGCATAGTGCAGGTCCATACTTTGCCCATTCAGCAATCCACCCACGCCCAGGTGATGCTCCAGGCATTCCAGCGCCTTCACCTGCCGATTCGCCGGGCAAGCTGCCACTGCGCGCCACGCCAGCGCGTACGCCCGGTTGATGATGCCTAGTGCCGCCAGCAGCGCGCCAGACTCGCCATATGTCACATGCGCGCACTCCGCCCCCCGGCGCTCATTCGCGTCGTCCATGCACGGCAGATCGTCAAAGATAAGTGAAGCGGTATGGAAGTATTCCAGTGCAACTGCCAGATCGGTCGCCGGAGTCGCTTCCACTCCATATGCCGTTGCCACCTGAAATACCAATTGCGGTCGCACCAGGCTGCCGGGATTGCCCAGCACCTGTCGCAATGCACCTTCCAGGTGCGGCTCCAGCCCCTCCGGCAGCGGCAAAAACGTCTCAAACGCCTCCCGCAGCTGCTTTCGGTCCAATCCGGTCAGTGGATGCGCGTGGGCCATCGTATTCAGCTATCTCCATATTTTAAAAGATCTTAGGCCCATAGCCCGAGTGAACCCACTCTGACTATTGCACAGTATGACGCATTTCAAGCTACCCGGTGAGCCGCTTTTCCGTCGAATCAGCAATAAATCGTATCGCGCGCCCTTAATTAACGCTAACCTGCTTCTCTTACATAATTTACTGGCGCACCGCTCACTCTATCCCCCGAAAGGCCCCTGCCCGTGGATCACCGCACCATTGCCCGCGAACTCCTCGCCCTGCTCTGCGCCCTGCAGGGCATCGCCACCCTCGCGGTCGACCTCAACCGGACCCACGCCACCAATCCCCGCTGGCCCGGCCATGCGCGCTTCCATCTCGTCTGGCAGGATTTCACCATCTTCCTGCTCGCCGCCTTCACCATCTTCATCATCGTCTGGCGTGGCCCGTTCGCCGAGCAGCGCTTCTTCCTCGCGCTCCTGCTCGAACTCATCCCTCTCCTCGCCTTCCTCATCGCCTTCGCCGCCCGCCGGCTCTACGCAGGCACACTGTGCGATCCCAACGGTATCCCGCCGGCCCGCATCCCTATTGCTGGCCGCGTCTTTCTCTGCGATCTCAATCTCGTCGCCATCCTCGGCGCACTCGCCTCTCTCGCCGCGATCTTCTTCCTCTACACCAGAGCCTGAACGTCGATACTCTCTCGACACCGCATCGCAACAAATCGCTGCTGGTCAATCTGCCTCGCCGCCTTAAATACCAAAGGCCCGCCGAAGCGGGCCCTCAGCAATGCGTTGACTTGCGTTAGAACTCCAGCGGAGCCGAAGCACCCCACAGTGCGGTTGCACCCCAAAGTGCGGTTGCGCCCCACAGTGCTGTCGAACTCTGCGGAGTAGCAGCGCCCCACAGTGCTGTCGCACCCCAGAGAGCTGTATTCGCATTGGTCGTGCTCGCACCCCATAGGGCAGTCGCGCCCCACAGTGCAGTGCTCGCATTGGTGCCGCTTGCGCCCCACAGCGCGGTGTTCGCATTGGTTGTGTTCGCACCCCACAAGGCGGTCGCGCCCCAGAGAGCGGTTGCGCCCCACAGTGCAGTATTCGCGTTA
The DNA here is from genome assembly GCA_031296355.1 of Acidobacteriaceae bacterium. The sequence continues at coordinate 20,970 of JARLFX010000381.1, read as the reverse complement.
GATGAACCTGCGCCCCATAGTGCTGTCGAGCCGCTGCTTGAGCCAGAACCAGCCGGCGTACCAGCGCCCCACAGTGCAGTTGCTCCCCACAATGCGGTTGCAGCCTCAGGTGTACCAGCGCCCCACAGTGCGGTTGCGCCCCATAGTGCGGTGAAGCCGTTCGGATCGCTCGCGCCCCACAGTGCGGTCGCACCCCAGAGTGCCGTCGCGCCCCACAGTGCCGTCGAGCTGGTTGTAGAATTCGCGCCCCACAGTGCGGTGCTGCTGAATGCACTCGCGCCGTAGACATTCGATGCGCCCCAAAGTGCCGTCGCGCCCCACAGTGCGGTTGCATCCTTCACCAGGAACGTGCCGCCGGTCGTCGAATCGTAGATTGCGATGGGCGACATCGCTGTGCCCGCCGGAACCGTCGTATTCTTCGCCGCGGTAATTGCTGCATTCACATCCAGGTAGCCCGCGCCCACGGTGAGTACGTCGTAGTTCGCCGTGTACGTGATGCCGTTATCGCTTACGCTGCTCGTCTGCGGGAAGCTGCTCTTGTTCGCAGTCGACATCAGCAACGCCTTCACCTGGTCCGGTGTCAGCGACGGATTCGATTGCAGCAGCAGCGCCACTGCGCCACTGGCTACGCCCGTTGCCATGCTGGTTCCGCTCAACGGGAAGTACGTCTTCGACACGTTGCTGGCATTGCCCGTGCTCTTGTAGAAACCATCCAGCGTAACGAACGTCGGATTTTCCTGCGCCAGCAGATCGCCGTCAAACTTCAGGCTCACCACCAGATTGCCCGGAGCAACGATGTCCGGCTTCACCACGTGATCGATAAAGCTGGGTCCCTTGGAGCTGTAGCTCGCAATCACATCATCATTGATGCCCGGCGTGCCCTTGGTGTTCATCGCGCCAACCGTAATCACATACGGATCATTGCCCGGCGCTTCGATCGTGCCATAGCCTTCGCTATTCAGTGCCAGATCGCGACCGTCGTTGCCGGCTGCGACTACCACCACAATGCCCGCCTTCCAGGCCTGCTCTACTGCCTGGCACAGCGGATCCTGCTGGTAGCTCTCAAACACAGGGCGGCCAAGCGACAGGTTCAGCACCTTGATATGGAACACGTCCTTCAACGCAATCGCCGCTTCAATCGCCGCTATCACGCTGGAGTCTGTTCCCGAACCAGTTGAGTCCAGTGCCTTCAGGCTGATCAGGTTTGCATTCGGCGCTACGCCAGAGAAAGTACGGAAGTACTTCCAGCCTGTCGAATCCGCGCCATTACCCGCGATCAGACCTGCAACATGCGTGCCATGTCCATATTGGTCGTAAGGATTGCCGGGCACAAAGCTCGCGCTGAACACCACGCGGCTCTTGTTGCTGTTCGCCGCGCCCAGATCGTCAACCGGGTTGATGCCGCTGTCTACAACCGCAACGCCAATGCCGCTGCCATCATATCCCTGGCCCCATACGGCCGGCGCATTGATCGGCTCCGTGGTGTATTCAGCAGCCGTAACATTGACTGCCTCTCGCGCGCCCACCGGGCGGTCAAGCGAGATATACGCAACATTGGGATCGTTGGAAAGATCGTCCAGCGACGCAGCCGGCACATACGCTGCCGCGCTGTGAATCGAATGCAGGAAGCCGCGATGTGAACCACCACGTCCAGTGATATTGTTTACATCGGCAGTACCCGGATCATGCTTGTACTGAATGATGACCGACAGACCTTGCGATGTAGAAGATGATGTCGACAGGGAAGACTGAGAGGTTTGGCTTATCAGCGCGGACTCAGCGTCTTTCGAAAGCTTGGGGTTATGATGACGTTCTGCATAGCCTACTGCTGTTGTAAACAAAATAGCAGCCAAGCCCAGACCTAATTTGAGCACACGAATCTTGCGAGCCATTGGATATAGCCTCCGAAAATTACAGATCCTGGTTGAGAAAGTGGTGCAGTGTGCTTCCGCACTGAAAGATCGATACAGCCCTGGAGGACTAATTCATCCTGTGTTACTAAAGTGGCCAAATAGTACTGCCACCAGTACAACTCGCGCAATAGGCCATTTACCATCCTATGCATTGATTTACACAGGCATATAGCACTCAAGTTGTAAGGGCCCTTGTTTGGTTATTCTAGATGCCGCATCCCACAAAAGTGTTATCCAAAAGAAAAAATTTCGCGGCCAGTCATGCAGCTTCAATTTAGGTTACGGTGCTGGAGCAGCACCCCTGCAGGCACCGGCAGCGCCCCCAGCAACCGCAGTGTAGCCGGGTGCTGCGCTGTCCCGATCGATCCTAAGTCTATTATTTCCACTATCTTGCCATCATCTAGCACTGCTATCCGGCTGCAAAGCTGTAGCACGGAAACTAGGTCATGAGAGATATAAAGCAGTGCTGTTCCGTGGCGTTTGTTCAATTGAATCAATAGCTTGACGATCTCAGTCTGGGTCACCGGGTCCAGCGCACTCGTCGGTTCATCCGCGATCAGAATCGCTGGCCGATGCAATAAAGCCAATGCAATCAATACTCTCTGCGCCTGCCCCACGCTGATCTGTCCCGGCTTACGGCCTAACCAGGCCGGGTCCGCTGGCAACTGCACCTCCGGAAGCAGCTCTTCCAGACGCTCATCCAGCGCTCCAAACCTAGTCCTTTCGTGCGCCTTCCACGCCGCTTCAAAATGCGCCCGCAACGTCACCGCGGCGTTCAAAGCCGTCATCGGACTCTGCGGGATCAGCGCCACCTGCTTCCCCCGAATCCGCCGCGCCTCGCTCGCCTTCATCGTCAGTAAATTCTGCCCGCCGATGATCACCTCGCCCTGCGCCTTCCCCCCGCGCCAATCCAGCAATCCCAGCAGCGCCATCACCAGCGTCGTCTTACCTGCGCCGCTCGTCCCAATCAGCCCAAGCGACTCTCCCGCCGCCAGCTCAAACTGCACGTCCCGCAGCACCGTCTGCTTTCCATACTCTGCCTGTAGGCGCACCTGCATAATCGCCGCGCTCATCGTTGCGCCTTCCGCCGAATCGAATCCACGTTCCACACCAGCCCCGGCGAGAGCACCGCGGGCTGCACGCCCATCAACTGCGGCGATATCGCATCCAGCACATTCGGATACACCAGGTAGATAAACGGCTGTTCGTCCGCCACGATCTGCTGCACGCGGTCCACTGCCGCTTTGCGCACGCGTTGCAGCGCGCTCGTCGCCTGCAACTGCATCTGCTTGTCGATCTCCGCCTCCCACGCAGTAGCCGGCGTCTTCTCGCTCGGGTTCCACTGGTGGTTCGGCGAACTGCTCAGCCATACATTCATCATCGAATTCGGATCAGGTTCCATGTTCGAAATCCCTAGCAGGCACGCCTCATAATCCTGCTTGTGCATCAGCCGTTCAATCAGTGCAGGAAAATCCAGCGTCACGATCGTCACCTGGATCCCCACCTGCGACAAGTCCTGCTGGATCAGGCTCGCCATCTTCGCCCGCGCAACATTGCCTGCATTCGTCACGATAGAAAACTTCACCTGGTGTCCAGCCGCATCGTAAAGAAACGCTCCGCGCATATGGAACCCGGCTGTAGCCAGCAACTGCCTCGCCTCGCTCACACCCTCATGCGGATACTTCAGCGCCTTGTTGTGCCACACCGTATTCGCCGGTGACACGAAGGTGAACGCTGGCGTCGCATGGCCGCTGTATGCAATGCGCACCAGGTCCATGCGATGGATCGCCTGGCTCACCGCCACGCGGAAACCCCGGCTCTGAAACCAGGCCTTCTCGTAATCTGGCAACGCCGCCGCGCCCGCCTCGTTGAACCATATCTGTTCCGTGTTCAGCGAGGCACCCAGGTCGCGCACCGTCTGCGGAGCCTTATGCTGCACCACGTCGAAGTACTCCGGCGATAGTCCCTCGATCACGTCATACTCGCCGCGCTGAAAAAGTGATATCTCCTGCTCGCGATTATTCAGAATGTCCAGCCGTATCCCGCTCGCATATGGCAGCTGCGCTCCCGCGCCGTCGTGCCGCCAGTAGTGCGGATTCCGTGCCAGCCGCACGTATTGCCCGCGCTTGTACTCACTCACCACAAACGGCCCCGCCGTCACCCGGCCTTCCGATGCGCGGTTCGCCGGCTCAATCGCGATCTCATCGAACACATGATCCACGCCCACAACGCGCTTCGGCAACGCAACCACTACCGTCAGCCGGTCCGGAGTACTCACCTTCACCGCACCCGGCGTTACAAACTCTTCCGCCACCGGCGCCTGTGTCTCCGGCGCAATCACCCGCCGCAGCGACCAAGCCGCATCAGCCGAGGTCAGCGCGCTGCCGTCAGAAAACTTCAGCCCCTCGCGCAGCTTGAAGGTCAGCAGTTTGCCGTCAGGAGAAACCTTCACGCTCTCCGCTAGTTGCGGCTCCGCCCGCTGCGTCACCCGGTTTACCCGCAGCAGCACGCCACCCGTCAGGTAGCGCACCTGCTCTGAAGCCGTCTCATCCACCTTCGCCGGATCGAACGTCTTCGGGTCATAGCGAATGGCCCACGCCAGCTCGCCCGCCCTCCGCGGCGCACCCTGCCCCAGCGCAGCGCTTGTTTCCATTGCAAACATCACACCACACACCAGGAAGAAGTGAAGCAGTTTACGCATGTCTTTCCTCAATAGTGAAAGTCTCGATCAACAGCAGCACCAGCACCAGCAGCATGATCGGCAGATACACCCAGTGCGATTGCGCCAGCAGCGCAGAATTATCCAGCTCCATCAGCATGCCGCCCCACGAAGGCACCGGCTCGCCAATTCCCAGCCCCAGCGCACCCAGGTTCGCCTCTGCCACAATAAACGCCGGCACGCAGATCAGAAACTGTGGCAGCAGCAGCGGCCGCAGATACGGCACCACATGCAGCTTGATCAACTGTCCCGTCCGCAGCCCCGATGCCCGCCCCTGGAGCATCCACTCCGAAGACCGCAGCGTTCTCGCCCCGCTATAGATCGTCCGTGCACACGCCGGCCAGCCCAGCGCCGCCAGCACCAGGAACGTGATCAAGGCCATCTGCATCGGCGATGCCGTCAGCGGCAGCAGTGACCTCGCCATCATCAACAGAAAAAGCCACGGCAGCGAGAGAAATACATCGCTCACAAACATCAGCACACTCGCCACCGGCGCAGGGCTGAATGCGGCTAGCAATCCTACTGCCGCGGCAATCGCCGTTGTGATCGCCGCAGCCGCAGCCGCTCCTCCCAGCCCGATCAACAGCGCCGCCGCCACCCGCACCGTCCTGTCACGCCCCAGCGCATCCGTCCCCGTCCAGTGCTGTGCACTCGCAGCCGCCATCGTCGCCTCGCGGTCCTGGTATGCATAGCCATACTTTGACGTCCAGACCATCAGCACACTTGCAACGATCAGCGCCAGCAGAATGCCTGCGGCCACGCGCTTCCTCATGCTGCCGCCTCCAGCGTCTGCCTCTCGCCGCTCAGCATACCCGCCACGCCAATAGCGCCTGCCATCAGCAAACTCACTGCAACCAGCACCGGCAGATCACGATTGATCACCGCTGTCCACGCCAGTTGCCCCAGCCCCGGCACGTTGAAGATCACCTCCACCGGAACCAGCGCGCCCAGCGCCGTCACCAGCGAGAGTGTCGCCAGCGCACACAACTGCGGCGCAACGTCCGGCAGAATATGCAGGCGGATCAACGCCTGTAGCGGCAAGCCCTGCGCCCGGCCCTGCAGCATATGCGGCGAACTCCATGTGCCGCGCAACGCATGCAGCAAAAACTTGAACTCCCGCGCCGCGATCAGCAGCGCCAGCACCAGCACCGGCCCGCCTGTCTCTGCCAGAATGCACGCCGTAGCCAGCGCCGCCGTCGGCGTCGCCAGCAGCAGCGTGAACGGCACGCCCCACAACGCCGCGCCCCCGCGCGCTGCACTTACCGGCAACGCCGCGCACAGCGCCAGCAACCACCCATAAAAAATTCCGCGCACCAGTAGCCACGCGGAAACTTTAATGCGCGGCCCGATCAACTCCGTCACCGGCACCTCGTACTGCCGCGACTCACCGAAATCGCCATGCAGCCAGCCCTTCACCTCGTGTACTGCGATCTGGCTCAGCGTCTGCTCGCCTGCGGCCTGCATCTCGCTGCGCGCCGCCGCCGCATACTTCGCATCCATCTCGCGTTCGTCTGAAAAGAATCCCGGCGCAAACCGTACCAGCAGTATCGTCCCCGCTGCTACAAAGAGCATGAGGAGCAGCGTACGGCCTGCGCGCCTCAAAACTCCACGCACTCGGTTCACAACGCCCCTGCCAGCTTCGATGCCGTAGTCGGCGGAATCGTGTCGTGCCCTGCCAGTCCGAGCTGCTGCTTGTGCGCGTACATCCGCCGGTCAGCCAACCCCAGCAGCGCCTCGGCAGAGCTGCAATCGTCCGGGTAGAACGCTGCGCCAATGCTCGTCGTAACCTCAATGCCCAGCGTCTTCGATGCTTCGCGCACAGAAGCCTCCAGCCGCTTCAGCCGCGGCGCCCACGCGCTGCTATTCACGCCCGGCAGAAGCATCACAAACTCATCGCCGCCCATGCGTGCCACCACGTCTTCCTTACGGCAGCTCTTGCGCAACGCATCCGCGATCACGCGCAGCAGCTTATTGCCCATCACGTGACCATACTTGTCATTTACAGCTTTGAACGAATTCAGATCGCACACCACGATGCCCAGCGGCTCCGTCAGGTTCCGCGCCATATCCAGCTTGCGCTCCATCTCAATGAAGAACTGCCGCACATTCGGCAGTTGCGTAATGAAGTCCACCTGCGCATGCGTGTTCACGTCGCGGAAGGCAAATGCATTCTGCAGCGAGAGCGAGAACTTCGATTCCACCGCCAGCAGAATACGCAGATGGTCCTTGGAAAATGCATTCTCCGCCGCCGAATACAGCGTCAGCACGCCAAACACGCCGCCATTCGGCCCATACAGCGGCAACGCCAGCGCAGACCGCAGTATGCGCGAGCTATCCGCGTTCATCACGTGGTTCGGCTCCACCTCAGGATTGCCGTTGATGATGGTCTTGCCCGTCGCCGCCACCCAGCCTGAAATCCCCTCGCCCAGCGCCACCGGCTCCATCGAAAGCGATTCCGCATAGTCACCGTCCATATAGTGCGGCATCAGCAGATTGCCGTTGTTCACGTAGATCGCAAAGCAGTCGAATGCGATCCACTGCCGCAGCCTCGATGACATCATCGAGGCCGTCTCATTCGAATTCAGCGAATTGCCCAGCGTCCGGCTCATCTCAAAGATGGCCTGCGCCTCCTGGCTCGCCGCCGCGATCAGGTCCAGCGCCCCCTGGTGCATTGAGAGTGGTCCGCGCGCATCGCCTTCCAGAATCTCCGGCGGAGCCTCGTAGTTCTGCTCTTCAAATCCCGCTCCCGGCGCTGCGCCGCGCGCGATCCGCAGGTTCGTCATCAGCGGAGCCAGCGTCTGGCTCTCCTTGCGCGCCAGCTCTTCCAGCTCCAGGTAGTGCTCTTCCAGAATCCGCACCACCGCCGGATCAAACTGCGTCCCCGACTTGCTCCTAATATGTTCCAGCGCCTCCGGCACCTGCACCGCCCGGCGGTACGGCCGGTCAGACGCCAGCGCGTCAAAGCAATCCACCACAGACAGGATGCGCGCCCCCAGCGGAATCTCTTCGCCCTTCAAGCCATCCGGATACCCGCTGCCGTCCCACGCTTCATGGTGCGAGCGCACGATCGGCACCACGGGATACGGGAACCGCACCCGCTCCAGAATGTCCGCTCCCACCACCGGGTGGATCTTCATCTTGTCGAACTCTTCCGGCGTCAGCTTGCCCGGCTTATTGATGATGTGTTCCGGCACCGCCAGCTTGCCGATGTCATGCAGAAACGATGCCGTCAGCAGCGCCCGCATTCCCAGCTCATCCATGCCCATCAGCTTGCCGATCTCTGACCCATACACGCGCACCCGCAGCAGATGGTCATGCGTGTTCTGGTCCTTGGCCTCAATGGCCATCGCCAGTCCTTCAATCGCGCGCAAATGCAGCGCCTCCGTCTCTTCCAGATGGCGCTGCCGCTCCTGGATAGAAAGGCTCTGCGCACGGTAGGCGCGATAGATGGTGTACACGATCGGGAAGATCAGCAGCGATGTCAGCCAGCCGAAATCCACCGTCGTCAGATGAATGATGACCGCAAGAAATGCGCCCACCAGGTAGAACGGCAGATACCACGGGAACTGCCGACGCCAGAAGCTGAACGGCTTCTCGCCCTTCGACCACGCAATCACCAGCGCCACCGGCACCGTATTCGCAAAAAAGTATGCCGTCGCCGCCAGCGCCAGCGCCGGCGCCATCTCATGGCGATAGTGCAGAGACCAGGTGTACACGTAGCACGCCACCGCCGTTGCAGCCACCACGTTGCCCACGTTGAATGCGATCTGCACCACCGTGAACGGCTTCAGCACCTGCACCCGGCACTGTGCGAATACGCTGATCGCCGCCAGCGCCACGGCCTGCTCCGGCGCAAGTTCCAGGATGCCCAGCAATATGAATGGGAAATTAACCGACATGGTGCCATCGCCCTTGGGCATGGCCACCTTCAAACCAGAGCTCAGCAACACCGCCGCAAGATAGACGCCGAACCTCACCCAGTCGTGTCCATGTGGGCCTGACGCCGCCCACTTCACACTCCAGGCTGCCGATGCAAGCATCAGCACGATCAGGATCTTCACTCGAGTTGGCATCTCACCTCATCGTGCGGCGTCGCAACCACCTTACGGCATTAGTGCCCGAATATGCGTATCATCTACTTCCATTTCGGAACTAAACGCCCATTTCATTTGATTTTACTGGTGTGACAGGGATCACGCATGGCATAAAAGTTGTACTCAGAGAAGAATTTCGCAGACTGAGCCTTACTTTTCAGTCACCTGGCTCCCCGTGCGTCTTGCACTTCCGGGTAAACCTGTAGAGGTCACTGTTGTACCACGAATTTTTCCCTCTGTCGCCGCCAAACAGCTCCCCACCGGCCTATCCATGTAAGCCAGCCCCCGATCCAGCTATTACGCCTAAAGCCGCACCCCATCCCGCCGCAATGGCATGGGCTGCCCACCGTCTCCTGCTTACAGCAACGGAAACGGCACAAACTTCTCCTTGCACCCAGCCACCACGCCTTCACCCGCGTTGCCTGTTACCGTCGAATCCGCGCCGCCCTCAACCTTCAGGTTCACCGGCCCCGGCCCCAGCTTGATATCCGCGTGGTTGATCGAATACTTGTACGCCGCCACATTGTCATAATCCGTCAGCACGACCGTATCCAGGTTCACGCCTGCGCGATACTCATGCGAGTAGCCGTTGAACGATATCTTGCCCCCTCCACTCACCCGCACGTTATGCAGCGTCACATCCCTGTACTCCGGAAAGAGCTTCCCTTCCAGGCTGCCCGCCGCGGAATAGCTGGTATCCAGCGTGATCGGGTTCGGCGAATCCCGCACGCACACATCGTCATACACCACGTCATGCACCAGCCCGCCTCGCGATGCATTCGATTTGATGCGAATCCCGTTGTCCGGCCCATCCAGCGACAGATCCGTCACCCGGATCTTGCTCACCCCGCCATTCGTCTCGCTGCCGATAGACATACCATGGCCCCAGTAGAAATGGTTATGGCTCACCGTCATGTTGGTCACGCCGCCGGTGCCACCCTTGATCGCCACATTGTCATCGCCCGTGCGGATAAAGCTCTGCGTGATCGTGATGTTCTTTGAGCCATTCCCCGGATCAACGCCGTCGGTGTTCCGCGCGCCCCGCTTCGGCGTATCGATCTTCAATCCCCACACCGTAAACCCATCACCTGCGTTGTAGACCATGTGAAAGTTCGGCGAGTTCTTCAGCGTAATGCGGTACAGCGTAAAACGATCCGCATGGCTCGCCACAATCAGCCGGAAGCACTGCTGATGCCCATGCGTCCGCGCATCCTCCGCCAGCTCCCACCACGACTTATCCTTGCCCAGTATCTTCCTGCCGCCGCGCCCATCGATCACGCCGTCGCCCATGATCGCCGCATCCTTCACATCGCTCACCGCGATCAACGGCCTGCATCCGCCCTTGCCCGCCTCATTCACCACCCCGCAGCTTCCCCGAGACGTAGCAAACTGCTCCGCATCGCGCGACCCAAACAACGTCACACCCTTGTCAATAAGCAGCGTTACCCCGGTGCGCAACTGCAGCGGCCCACTCAAAAACGCGTTGTTCGCGCCCTTCGCCGCCAGCTCAACCGCCTTACCCTTGCCGCAACTATCCAGTGCTTTCTGAATGCGCGCCGTATCCAGCTTCGCCTCGTCCGCCGCGGCAATATTCCCCGCCGCGCCCACGATCTGCGCATCCAGCGTCACGCATGCCGCCGGAATCACCGGCTCCGTCACCGTGCGCGTATCCTGCGCATACATCGCCGGCGCAAACGCCAGCCCCATCACTCCCAATACCACCGCAAACCGTCGCATAACGCTCCTTACAAGCCGTACCCCAACATCCTCTGCCAACCAGCCGCCGCTTGTCATCCCGCCCATCTGGTAGACGCACAACAACGCCCAGAGTCTCTTCATCACCACAGAAGCGGGTGCCCCAGGTCTCGCTTCTGAGACCTGGGTTTCCGCAGCGGTATGTATCTTCTTGCTACAACAAATCCGCACAGGACACGCCCACCGCTACCCTCGCGCCGCCTTCTTCCCCAATATCTCTTCCACGTCCCGCACCTTCCCCAGCAACCGCCCCGTCGCGCCCTTGCGTTCATCCAGCGTGATGCTGGTCAGCACCCGCGGCGCCAGTTCCAGCACCTTGCGATGACACTGCATGATTACGGATATCACCTCGCCCGGTTCGCCTTCCACCACCGTATGCATCGGCCCCAGTTGGTACGCCAGCCCGGAAGCATCCACAATCGCCACCGCCTCCGCCACCAGTTCCTTTACGCCCTCGCCAGTACCCATCGGCACCACAGAAAAACTCGCCAGCATACTGCCTCCTTCAGCCATCAACCCCGTAGCGCATCGCGCAGCGCCATCTTCGCGGCGTTGTAGCCGCACATCCCATGCACTCCCCCGCCCGGCGGCGTAGAGGCTGAACATATATATAGTCCCTTCGTCCCCGTCGCATAGCTGCCTGCCCCCGGCCGCAGCGCCGTTTGCCGCAAATTCATCGCGCCGCCGCCCACATCGCCGCCCCGCAGATTCTCATCCATTGCCTCCAGCCGTGCTGGCGAAGACGTGTTCCGCGCCAGCACGCAATCGCGGAAACCCGGCGCAAACCGCTCGATCTGCGCCTCGATCCTCCCCGTCATATCTTCGGTAGACCCATTCGGCACATGGCAATACGCCCACGCCACATGCTTCCCCTCCGGTGCACGGCTCGGGTCAAACAGCGTCGGCTGCGCCAGCAGCACAAACGGTTGCTCCGCCGTCCGCCCCTGCCCCACCGCATCCTCTGCCTGCGCAATCTCCGCGAACGACCCGCCCAGGTGCACCGTGATCGCCCGCCTGCACTCCTTGGCCCGCCACGGAATCGGTTCGCTCAGCGCATAGTCCACCTTGAACGCTCCCGGCCCATGCTCGAATCGCCCCAGCGTCTTCCGGTATCCCGGCGTCAGCCGCTCTCCAGCCATCGCCAGCAATTGCTGCGGCGAAACATCGCACATCGTCACGTCGCCCTGCAACTCATCCAGCGATGCAATGCGCCGCGACGTGTGCACCATCCCACCGAGCTTCCGCAGGTGCGCGATCAATGCATCGGGAATCGCCTGCGCCCCGCCCTGCGGAACCGGCCACCCGCCCGCGTGCGCCGCCGCACCCAGCACCAGCGCCACCGCCGCGCTCAACGGCTGGCTGAACCGCATGGTCGAGTGCGCTGCCAGCCCGCCAAACAGCGCCCGCGTCCGCCTGTCGCGAAACTGCTTCACCAGCCGCTCCGCCGATTGCAACCCAAGCGCCGCAAACCGCGCCATCAGGAACGGATGTTTCGGAATACGCAGCAGCGGCTGTAATCCATCTTCCGCGAAAAACTTCCAGTGCTCCACCGTGGGATGCACCAGCCGGTGCCACGCATCCCCGTCCACGCCAAACTCCATCTCTGCTTCATGTAGCTTGTGCTCCAGCATCACCGCCGTGCCGTCGTCCAGCGGATGCGCCACCGCCGCATCCCCATGGATCCAGTGCAACCCCAATATCCTCAGCGGTAACTCATTGAAAAAAGGAGACCCCGCCGCCATCGGATGCACCGCCGACCCAAAATCATGCCGGAACCCCGGCAGCGTCAGCTCCATGGTGCGCACCGCCCCCCCCGCCTGCGCCTCAGCCTCAAACACCTCCACCCGGTATCCGGCGCGCGCCAGCACAATCGCGGCTGCCAGTCCGTTGGGCCCTGCGCCGACGATATTGGCGCGCTTCATGCGATTGATCGTCTCATGAACCACCGACCTCACCCATCACAAATTGAAATTGCCACGCTGCACCGCTCCGCCCGAACCGTTACGATGGAAGCTGATTCTCTACCCTCCGCGAAGCTGTTTACGGAAAGAATGTTCTGATGCGTATCGCCTCTCTCGATTGTTTTGCCGGCATCGCCGGAGACATGTTTCTCGGCGCACTGATTGACGCGGGCGTTCCCGCGCAAGTGCTGCACGCTGCCACCGCCGCCCTCGGCCTTGACGCCACTCTCCGCATCGAAACCGTGAACCGCAGCGGCATCTCCTGCACCAAGGTCCACGTCCTCTCCGCCGGCAAACTCGCGGAAGCCACCCCCACACAGCCCGAACACAAACACGGCCATCCTCACGATCACCCGCATGAGCATCCCCACGTGCATGGCCGCTCGCTCAGCGTCATCCGCACCCTCATTCAGGCCGCATCACTGCCAGAGCCCGTCAAGCTCACCGCTCTCCGCGCCTTCGATCTCCTCGGCCACTCCGAAGCGAAGATCCACAACGTCCCCGTCGAAGAGATTCACTTCCATGAAGTCGGCGCGGTCGATGCCATCGTAGACATCGTCGCCTCCGCCGCCGGCATCCATCACCTGCAGATCGACCAGTGGTTCTGCTCGCCGCTCAACGTCGGCAGCGGCACTGTCGTCTGCGCTCACGGCACCTTCCCCGTCCCCGCGCCCGCCACCGCCGATCTCCTCCGCGGCCTCCCCACCTACTCCGCCCACGTGCAGATGGAACTCGTCACGCCCACCGGCGCCGCCATCATCCGCGCACTCGCGCCCAGCTTTGCCGCCCGCCCCGTCATGCTCGTTGACCGCATCGGCTACGGCGCCGGCACCCGCAATACTCCCGGCTTCCCCAACGTCCTCAGCCTCAGCATCGGCGAATCCTCTGCTACAGCCATTCCCCAGCCGCCCACCTACGAAAATGAGCAGCCCGTCACCGTCCTCGAAACCGCGCTCGACGATCTCTCCCCGCAGATACTCGCTCACGTAGCAGAGACCGCGCTCGCTACCGGTGCGCTCGATGTCATGCTGACGCCCGTCATCATGAAGAAGGGCCGCCCCGGTACGCTGCTCACCATCCTCTGCAACGAATCAGAACGCGCCGCGCTACAGCAACTCATCTTCCGCGAAACCAGCACCATCGGCGTCCGCATTCGCCATGACCGCCGCATCTGCCTCGATCGCACCCTCACCACCGTGCAGACTCCCTACGGCCCCATCCGCATCAAGGTCGCAACTCTCGCAGGCGAAGAACTCAACGCCGCGCCCGAGTTTGAAGACTGCCGCGCCGCCGCTCAGCAACACAACGTCGCAGTAAAGCTCGTCCAGCAGGCCGCCCTCACCGCCTTCCGCGCCCAGGCCTGACGCACCCAAGATCATCTCTCCCTTTCATACGCCATTCACCTTCATCTGCCATGCTCTCTGCAACGAATCAATAGCTCCGTCTATGCAATCACGGACTTACGCGCCAGCCAGCCGGCGCACCTCGTCCGTCAACTTAAATGGATTTGACAACGCTGTTTGCACGATTTAACTTGAGCGTAGCGCGACGGATTGGTAGCAGTACCGCCCATCGCGGCGAATAGCCCAAAGGTCTTGACCGTCTTGATTGCCCTTCCTCACCCCCAGGCAGTCACGAAAGACCGGGCTCACCCAGATCGTCAGGGTAGTTTGCGTTTCACCACCGATCAAGCGGCATAGACCGCCATCACAATTTCTTCTCTCCTCAGGTACGGAATGTTCTCTGGTCTGCGCCACGGGAAGTGTGTCTTCACACACCATCGATGCGCTGCCGCGGATACGTTCACGAGCACGGTACCAGCCACAACGATACCGGCGGCCGCGTCATTCATCAGGCGGCTGCGGGTAAGGAGGAACAACGATGCGTATTCCGGAAATGAATTGGCTGCGCGGCCTTCCACGCCTGATCGTCATGCGGGAACACTGCCCGCTTTGCAGCGGAACCGAATTCCAAATGTCCATGTCGCATCCGCTGACGTCCTTCCTCGGAGCCCTATGGATTCGCCGGGTCCGCTGCATGAACTGCTGGCGTCGCTACTACTGGTTCACCGGCAACACCTTCCACCGCACCTAGCGCAATCTGCGCTGCCTCTTCGTCCGCAGTCTCGCGAATGGGAAATGCTGCCTGCTCCATGGGGTTTGCTCTCCTGCCCGCCCGCATCTTCCGCAACATCGCACCGTGTTACCCTTGCTCAATCCCAGTAGCTCCCTGCCGCCCGCCGCGCAGAAGCTCCGGGCAAATCCTGCCCGCGTCAGCTAGAATCGCCTCATTCATGAATCTTTATGTGATTGTCCTCGGCGTCATCGTCATCACTCTGCTCAGCGTCTCGCTGGCGCGCCTGCATCTGGTCAAGACCAAGGCTGACTACCTCGTCGCCGGACGCTCCCTGCCCGCCTTCGTCCTGGTCTTCACCCTGCTCTCCAGCTGGATCGGCTCCGGCTCACTCCTCGGCGGCGCAGAGAACGCCTACAAGCACGGCTTCGTCGCCCTCTGGCAAGCCGGCGGCGGATGGGCCGGGCTCCTGCTCATCTACTTCATCGCCCCGCGCGCCCGCAAATTCGCGCAGTACACCATCCCCGACCTGCTCGAAGCCCGCTACAACCAGACCGCCCGCGTCCTCGGCGTCATCGCCGTCCTCTTCACCTACACCGCCATCACCAGCTACCAGTTCATCGGCGGCGGAGACATCCTCCACCTCATCTTCCCCAACGTCACCGCCCGCGAAGGCCAGTTCATCCTCGCCGGATTCGTCGTCTTCTTCACCGCCATCGCCGGCATGAGCTCCGTAGCCTATATGGATGTCGTCATCGGCCTGCTCGCCACCTTCACCATGATCGCCGCGCTCCCCGTGCTCATCCACCAGGCCGGCGGATGGTCCGGCGTCCACGCCGTCCTTCCCGCCACGCACTTCCAGTGGCTCGGCGATCTCTCCGGCGTCCAGGCGATGGAGCTCTTCCTCCCCACCTGCCTGCTCATGCTCGGCAATCAATCCATGTATCAGAAGTTCTTCTCCGCCAGGAGCGAGAAAGACGCCACCCGCGCCACCGTCGGCTGGATCATCGGCACCGTGATTCTCGAAACCGTGATCGTCGCCATCGCCGTTACCGGCTCCGCGCTCTATCGCACCGGCGAGGTCCACGATCGCCCCCGCGAAATCCTCGCCTACACCGCCGTCCACGCCTTCGGCGGCTCGCGCCTGCTCGGCATCCTCGGCGCACTGCTGGTCGGCGCCATCTTCGCCAAGGTCGTCTCCACCGCCAACAACTATCTCTTCTCGCCCGCCACTAACCTCGTCAACGACGTCTTCGTCCGCTACCTCAAACCCAGCGCCGGCAACAAGCAGATCCTTTTCGTCTCCCGCCTGATGGTCGTCGGCCTGGGCGCGTGGGCCCTGTGGCAATCCCTCGGCACCACCAGCGTGCTCAAGAAGTCGCTCTACGCCTACACCATCTACGCCGCCGCCCTCACGCCGGTTATTCTCGCCGCCTTCTTCTGGAAGCGCGCGACGGCAAAGGCCGCCGTAGCCAGCATCGCCGCCGGCACCGTCGTCACGGTAGCCTGGGACACCCTCACCCCGCATCTCCCCAGGCTCATTGGCGAAAGAGACGCCATCCTCCCCGCCCTCGTGGCGTCCTTACTCTGTCTGTTTATTGTGAGTCTCGCCACCAAACCACCCACCGCAGAACAACTAGCCCCCTTCGCCGACTGAGCCACCTATCGTTGTCATTCTGACCCCGAGCTTAGCGAAGGAAAAGAATCTGCTTCTCGCTTCTGCATTTGCTTTATGAGGTAGGCGAGGGCTTCAGCCCTTGCATTACGCTCACCAAAATAGAAAACAAGTAAGGCGCGGCCATCAGCCGCGCCTTACTTGTTTAAGTCTGTCATCCCGAGCGAAGCCGAGGGACCTGCTTCTCTACCGCACCGCTCGCACCCCCTCAGAATCGGGTGCCCCATCTTCGTTCAGCAACGATCGCAAATCTACTCTAATCTTACGAACTTAGCTGACATCGCATTGATTTTGTGAGCGGGAATGGTGTGTACCCTTATCCCATAAGGTGTAAATTGAATTACCCTTTAAACTTCGTTCAAGGAAAGCCATTTCGCTCATGGGAACTCTTGCAAAGGTCTACGACGAAGATAATATTGCGCGAGCGTGGCGCTGGATCAGAAGCAATCCTAATCGCGATTTCAAGGGCCATTTCCGTGAATTCTATGAACGCTACTCTCTTGCCGATATCGCATTGCTCGCCGATCTCAGAGATCGGCTCACCAGAGGAATATATCAGCCCTCTGAATCGTGCAAGCTGTACCTACCTAAGAAATCCGGTATTCTTCGACCATATTCCCTGCTGTCCATAGAAGATCAAATTGTCTATCAATCATTTGTTAATGTAATTGCGGAGCAGTTATACCCAAGGATTAAGTCTCGCTACCTTATTGATACATTCGGGCACCTCTATGCCGGAAAAACAAGCGTATGGTTTTACCGCAAATGGTCTGACGGTTATATAAAGTTCAATCAAGCAGCCAAAGATGCGTTCACACGGGGCCTTAAGTTCACTGCAAGTTTCGATCTAACAGCGTACTACGACAGCATTGATCACCGCGTATTGAAACATTTCTTGCTTCAAATAGGCTGTACGATAGATTTTTGCGATGAACTCACAAAACTTCTCAGCACTTGGACCGCCACAGCGCATAAGGTCTACCATGGTCACGGCATACCTCAGGGTCCACTAGCCTCGGGATTACTTTCTGAAGTTGTTCTTCAACACTTTGATCGAAATTATGGGCATAGCGGTAAAATTAAATATCTGCGCTATGTTGACGATATTCGCCTTTTCGCTAGATCAGAGCTTGAACTAAGAAAAATGATTGTGCGGCTTGATTTACTAAGTAAGGATATCGGCCTTTTCCCTCAAAGCGGAAAGATAGAGATTCATGAGGTTAAGGATATAGACGCTGAATTGAAATCAATCAGCACACCACCAGAATCTGTTATTCAGCAAAATGTTATCTCTCAGCTTCGCGTTCATAAGCGCATTATTGAATTGTCACCTAGCCTCAAGATTCACAACGAAACCCGCTTCAAGTATGTCTTAGCTTATGCCTCTCCCCGCTCAAGCCAAAACTTGAGATTGATGAAGATATTCGAGGCTCGGCCGGACCTTTCAACTCCAATTAGTGAGTACTTTAAGAAGTATCGTACCTTGCCGAAGTCAGTGTCTGACTGGGTCCTAAGAGAAGCAAAGAAAGACCAGCTATATTCCGCGGTGCACAGCAATCTCTTGTCAATAGCGGAATGTAGGATGCCAAAAAGCCATTCTGCAAAGATGAATGCTGTTGTGAAAACCATTTGGAGCCCCGGAAATCCTCGGATGGATCTATTGGCAAAGACGGGAGCATGGTCTATCCGTAACGGATTACTTTCGTTAGGCCAAACAACCTATGGTATTCGCAAGAAGAAGAATTGGTGGCCACAAGCAATACTCATCAGCTCTCTAAATAGGAACTATTACGGAGACGTATATCTTGCAGCGACTCTCAATGAGTGTTTGAGAAGTGATTCAACAGACGCCGCTTTGGCTGCCGCCGCACAATTGGCGGCCTTGAATCTCAGCATCTCTTTGCCGGTATCCCAGATGAACCGAAAAGCTGCCCTATTACTACGTCACCTTGGCATCATCAACCGAACGCCTCAAAGAGAATGCGGAATCAAGCTCAGTATGACATCGTTGTTGGGAGCGCAAGTGGCCAATGTACACTGGCGCATTATCTTTGGAAATGACTATAGACGAGCGGAGATACAAGCGATATGGTGCAGAGCTTATTCACAAACAAACATTACATCTTTTGTAAATGCCATGGATGTTTTTAACGATTGGCTAATGATCCGTCTATACGCACACGATTCCACTATCGGAACTTATGCCCCCGGCAAAATTGGGTCTATCCTGAATAGCACCCGCTTACAGGCAAAGTACCCTTTAATCCTTGTCATGGTTAAGAACATTCACGAGCATCGCTACCTAAGTCATCTTTCGCACGCCTTGATCAAGAAAACAGGGAGGCCCACCAAACACATCAAGTTTTCATATCTGACACAAGCCAAGCGGTACATGAAGGCAGCTTTTCTAGAGCTTGAACGTAAATGGTAAGAAGAGAAGGCTCTCGCTAACCTTGCCCAGAATGGCGGCATTACGCTACCGCGCTCAACCCCTTCTTCTCCACCAGCGCCAGCAGTTTCAGCGAAGCCCCGACTGGCCGCTTCTCTCCCCGCTCCCACTTACTGATAAGCCCCGTCGAAAGATTCAGGTGCCGCGCAAACACCGCCTGGCTCGCACGTTCGCGCTCCCGCAGCTTACGAATCTGCTTTGCCGTCAGCACGCGGACAGGCGTCAGGCACTGCGCGTCAAACTCGCGCATCGTCTTTACAGGCAGCAACCCCGCCGAGTTCAGCCCTTCCGCGGTCTCATGTACTGCCGCCAACAATTCACTTTGATATCGCTTTGCCATCGCAAGAACTATAGCACTCGGTACCATAGATAATTATTTCGAATCCCCCCGGAACCACCCCAAATCCCCCATCTCCACCGCCCCCGCAGCCCCTCCCCAAACGCTTTATAATGTAGTTAACCCATGGCTGACGATAAGAACCCCCAACTCCCGCTTCCTCCTGATGCAGACTCCAACGGCCTCACCGGCCCCGGCGCCGCTACCCTCATCTCCATCAACATTGAAGAGGAGATGCGCCGCTCGTACCTCGACTATTCCATGTCGGTCATCATTGGCCGCGCCCTGCCCGATGTCCGCGACGGCCTGAAGCCCGTGCATCGCCGCATCCTCTACGCCATGCAGGAGATGGGCCTCCAGTACAACAAGAAGTACACCAAGTGCGCCAAGGTCGTCGGCTACGCCATGGGCCAGTACCACCCCCACGGCGACTCCGCCATTTACGACACCATGGTTCGCCTCGCGCAGCCCTTTTCGCTCCGCTACACCATGGTCGATGGCCAGGGCAACTTCGGCTCCGTCGACGGCGACCCACCCGCCGCCATGCGTTACACCGAGTGCCGCATGACCCGCATCGCCGGCGAAATGCTCGCCGACATCGACCTGAACACCGTCGATTTCTCGCCCAACTACGATGAGTCCACGCAGGAGCCCACCGTGCTCCCCGCGCGCATTCCCAACCTCATCGTCAACGGCAGCTCCGGCATCGCCGTCGGCATGGCCACCAACATTCCGCCGCACAACCTCACCGAAGTCATCAACGCCACCATCGAACTGGTCAACAATCCCGCCGCTGGCCTGCTTGAAGTCCTTCGCCACGTGCAGGGGCCCGATTTCCCCACCGGCGGCTTCATCTACGGCAAGGGCGGCATCGCCAACGCCTACAAGACCGGCCGCGGCCGCTTCCTCATGCGCGCCAAGGTCGCCATTGAAGACATGCGCAACGAGCGCAAGCAGCTCATCGTCAACGAGATTCCCTACCAGGTCAACAAGTCCAAGCTCATTGAGCGCATCGCCGAGCTCGTCAACGAAAAGATCGTCGATGAAATCTCCGACGTCCGCGACGAATCCGACCGCGACGGCATGCGCATCGTCATCGAGCTCAAGCGCGGCGCCGAGCCCCAGATCGTCCTGAACCAGCTCTACAAGCACACCCAGATGCAGGAGAGCTTCAGCATGATCTTCCTGGCCGTGCACAACGGCCAGCCCCGCGAATTCCCGCTGCCAGACGCCATCCGCGCCTTCATCGAGCACCGTATCGACGTAGTCCGCCGCCGCACCGCCTTCCTGCTGCAGAAGGCCCGCGACCGCGAGCACATCCTCCTGGGCTACCAGATCGCGCTCGATCACCTTGACAACGTCATCAAGATCATCCGCAGCAGCAGCAACCGCGTCGATGCCCGCGAAAACCTCTTCCAGTTCTTCGCCGGCAAGACCATCACCCTGCAGGGCTCTGAGCTCAAGGGCGTCAAGCTCGATGCCGCGCGCTACAACATCGATATGACGAACGCGCTCTCCCCCACGCTCGTCCTCAGCTACCGCCAGATCGATTCCATCCTCGAACTGCAGCTCTATCGCCTCACCCAGCTCTCCATCGACGAGCTGCTCAAAGAGCTCGCCCAGGTCCGCGACAACATCAACGAGTACGAGTCCATCCTCGCCAGCGAGAAGAAGCTTCGCCGCGTCATCATCAAAGAGCTCGAAGCCATCCGCGACCAGTACGGTGACGCGCGCCGCACCCTCATCCTCGATGAATCCGCCGAGCTCCAGCTCGAAGACCTCATCGCCGACGAGCAGGTGGCCGTCACCGTCTCGCACACCGGCTACCTCAAGCGCACGCCCATCTCCACCTACCGCCAGCAGCGCCGCGGCGGCACCGGGCGTCTCGGCATGAAGACCCGCGAAGAGGACTTCGTCGCCCAGCTCATCGTCGAGAGCACCCACGCCTACCTGCTCTGCTTCACCAATACCGGCCGCGTCTTCTGGATCAAGGT
>JARLFX010000380.1 GCA_031296355.1 Acidobacteriaceae bacterium | reverse complement strand
CCAAAACCCCAAAACCCCAAAACCCCAAAACCCCAAAACCCCTTAGCATGTGTACCAGGACGCACGAATTCAAATCTGTCAAGTGCGGAATGCTAAAATGCCAGCGTGACAATAATAGCAATATAAATAAACAGCACAGTATGAGGACCGGAACACTTCGCATCCTCTGCGCGGCGCTTCTTATTCCAGCGTTGGTGTTAGGATACACGCTCAACGACTTCAAGACGCAGCTCTTCAAGTTCAGCTACCCGCCCGACGGTACCCCAGTTGTTGACCCGTTAGGATTATACAACATCGACTTCGGGTTTTCCGCCTTGGACGACATCCAGCCGCTAGCCTTCGGCGACCTCAATTCCGACAAATAGTATTTCCCCTGCTTTTGACCTAGCGATAGCACCGACATGATCACCACCAACACCAACCGTGACACTCTTACCTTCTATATCTACGTCCGAAGCAAGGGTATCGCCCGCCAATTCACCCTCCCCGGTTTAGGCAAGTTCTCCAAGGAGCTTCTGCGGCCTTTCTCAGCACCTACGGGCGCAACCATCGAAGGCGTGATAATCAGTATCCTGAGGCTGGAGCAATCGAAATAGCATTGTGGGGGAACAGCGGGAAGCCGGAACTGCTGATCACGACGACCAAGGACGGCGTTACCTCCGCAGGAATCTACGCGCAAAACGACGACCTCAACTACGTCCTCAGCGGCCAGCAGTTCACTCTTCTCTCTGGGACGCAGCCATTCGTCGCCGACATCAACGGCGACTTCTTGTATCCCCATTATCACGGTGCTCATCTATGATAGCCAAGACATATTGTACACAAACACGGCTGAGGATCGTATGGTCATCTTGGGGGACTCAACGGGGAGCCTGAGCCGGGCGGTGGGCTTCAGCAAATTTGTGAGCGCCGCCACCGAGTGCATCCACCCCTCTAAGCTCTTGCCGTTCTCCAAGCCTCATTCCGCGGCCTTCGTCGATCTTAACGGAGATTGTAAGGCGGACCTGTTCTTCACGAGCACCGACGGGTCGAATAAGATGCACGAATTGTGGGTGTTTGACACGAGAACCTCGGACGGGAACGCGACCTACTGTCTGAACTACTACCAATCTGTGGACTCCGATAGTTCGCAGGTCAGTTTCACCGACTACAACCGGGACGGTCGGATCGACATGATTTACGCCGTTAAGAACAAGATATACTTCAAGAAGAACCTGCTGAGTCTGCCGGTGGTGGATGGGGACGACTGCGCGGCGAGCTCGAGGACCCAGACGATCTTCGCGCCCGCGGAAAACTATAGCGACTCCCTCGCGCTCAGCGCAGACTTCACCGACCTCTATTCCAGCTCCCTTTATCCTGCCACCATTCGGGTGGGCGACTTTAACGTGGACGGGTTCCCTGACCTGCTGATAACAGTGAAGAGGAAGAGCGACAATGCGAAAACGTACCTGTGCGAGAGCAACGAGGCGAGCTTCAGCTTTGACGGCGCCTGCACTCTGGTTAGTGACAACGCGGTTCTTGCCGCTTTCTTTGACTTTGACGAGGATGGGAAAGTGGATATACTCGTGGTGACACCGAACGGGGACAAGAACACGCTGAACACGTACTACCAGTACTACAATCGTGATTCGTTCTTTCTCAAGGTCATGCAGCTGCAGAAGGAGGACTACGGCAGCGTCTTCTACGGCGCCCAGTTCAGCTACACCTATACGGACCTGGAAGGCTCCAGACACATTGGCGTGGGCTTCCAGGCACCACAGAACTCGCACTCGGCCCTGCAGCTGCCCTACGGCATCGTGGGCATAGGGAGGAGCAGCAACTACATTGAGCACCTGTATGTGTCATACCCGGTATCGGTCTCGCCCAACTACCACGTCTGGTCCCCAATTATACCGAACTCGCAGATCATAATAAAGTCGTACATGAAGAATGGGAACAAGTAAGACGAGAAGAGAAAGCGTGTGTGTAGCTGGAAGATAGAGCTGTTCGTGAGCCCGTCGGCGAAGCTGTCCATAATCATGATCATCGTTGCCCTGCTGCTCATAATCCTGGTGTTCTTCATCGCTATGCTCTACTACAAGGAGAAGGTACGGACTACGGTTGCTATCATGTCACGAATAGAAGGAGGACGAAGCGAACGGCGCGCAGATCATAATGATCAGAATCTAATTCTCACCTTTATTCGCGATCTCCCTTATCCAGCATAGTAGTTGCAGTATGATATCAATACCATGCATCACTGTGCGCTTGATATGGCAAGTCATAGCTAAATATTAAAGGCTGCCAGTAATTATATTATATAAAGAAGCCAATGCCAGAGAGAGGAAGAGGTGGACAAACTGGGACGAAGCTGAAAATGGCGCTGGGCCTGCCAGTGGGAGCGCTCATCAACTGCGCTGATAACACCGGTAGCTTCAAGGCCTAATGTTGTAGGTGCCAAGAATCTGCTGACCATCGCAGTCGCTCGGTATGGAGGAAGACTGAAAAGACTGCCCGCTGCCACCGTGGGTGACATGATCCTGTGCAGCGTGAAGAAGGGCAAGCCCGAGCTCAAGAAGAAGGTGCTCCAGGCCGTTATCATCCGCCAGCGCAAGCCTTGGAGAAGACTGGACGGCAGCTTCGTCTACTTCGAAGGTTCGTTCGCGCTTGACACTTCCTCATAGATAATGCCGGTGTCATTGTTACCAACAAGGGTGAAATGAAGGGGTCGATCATCACCGGACCAGTGGCTAAGGAGTGCGGTGAGCTCTGGCCACGTATCGCCTCGAAGGCTCCTGCAGTGCTATAAACGAATGATTATCACACTCTCCGTCACAAATTTATCTGCTCACTTCACAATGGATAAATCTCGAGTATCCCCCACATTGCTTTTGCATTCGATATCGTATTACTCAGCCAGCCTATAGTGCTGTGGATTCTATTGTCTTGATTGCCACTCGTTCACGATACGGCGCGCCACGTCTTCCCTG
>JARLFX010000055.1 GCA_031296355.1 Acidobacteriaceae bacterium | reverse complement strand
CCAAAACCCCAAAACCCCAAAACCCCAAAACCCCTACATGAGCAACATAGCACAAAGGGTGGAGTCATACAAAACACTGATATAACTCATATTAAAGCTATACTGCCTTATATTTTTTTCAAATATGCATGCTCAGTTACACTAGCCCTATTAAATAGAGCACAGTAGCATAATGATCGAAATGTTATTGATAAATCGTGCCCGCAATTAGTGGTCAGTATGTGCTGATTCATAATTCCTTCACCAGCGTAATTAGTTGAGAAAGGCCATTCATTCATTATAAAAGCAGAAAATACACACCAATCTGATCCAAGATGGGAATAGAGACCGTGTTCTATAGGGTGATGATCCATGTGCTCCAGCTGGTGCTCTTCTCGCTTGTGGGAGCGTACCTGAAGTGGTTCCACGCGTTTGACCCAGTGGGGGAGAATCGGTCGGCAGAGGCGAACCTGCACGGGTTCATTCCGCTTTTCTGCTTCGTGACATTTTCCAAATCGGTGGCCGTCATGACCAACGAGTCTCTCGGCCTCATCTTCTTCACCTTCGTCATCAGCAGCTCATTCTGCATCCTCTTCGCAGTTGCTTACTGCTGGTTTGCCAAGTCTGATGTCCGCATCACCAAGGTTTTTGTGCTGCTGGCAGCCTTCGGAGACGTTGCCTTCCTCCCATACACCCAACTGACCGGCCTATGCGACAAGCACGGCACCTTCTTCGGCGACGCCAACTGCGCCAAGAACTACGGCTACTCCTTCTATGGGCTGTGCCTGTTCAACCTCGCGCTGCTGGTGGTTGGCCCATTCTGCATGCATCGCGACAAGGCCATCGACTATAATGTCAGAAGACAGATGGTCATGGTGCGACCATTTTACAAGACGGCACAGGCGTTCCTGGAGGACACCGACCTGATGGAGCTGGATAAGGCGCAGAAAGAGAGGGAGAAGGACAATCCTACGCGGGCACTGCCGTCGCCTGACAAGGTGATGGTGGAAGCGTCTCCGGCAGAAAATGTAGGCGAGAAGGCCATGACCGTGGCCCACCTCTTCGGCAAGGAGGGCAACTCGTCGTACAAAGACATATTCGACAATCTGCGCGACTCCAAGGTCCCCAAGACCGTCCTCGAGGAGCAAGATCTTGTCATGTACGCGATGAACATACACATGGACCGCGACGTGTACGCGAAGTGGCAGGGACAGTTCGACAAGTTCATGCAGCGACTGACCCCCGATATGTTCAACACCCTGATAGCGAAGGTGCCGGCGCCGGAGGACCCGCCTCAGGTGAACCTGGAATTCCTGCTGGGGAAGATTCGCTGCGAGATCATCGAGTGCTGCGTCTGGGGCATCGTCATCGGTCGGCAGGAAGAGGCCATGAAGTGGCTCTACGGCGAGGACGGCCTCAAGTACTTCATGCAGACCGTCGAAGATCTGGCGGGACTCGCCCTTCCCCTGGCCATCGTCATCTGGGGCGTCGAGCTCTACCCTGGCTTCCACTTCAAGGGCCGCAATATCAGACTGCCGGATCTTATCGCGATCATACTCATACATCTGGTGATAGTTCCGGCGATAGGACTGGGCTTCGTACACGGACTATCCAACGATAACATCGCTGCGCTCGACAACGACCGCGTGCTCATGTTCTCCATGTATGCCAACTGGGTCGTCTCGCCTGGTCTGCTCCTTCTCACCCTCTTCGTCCTCTGTGGCTACTATATGAAGGAAGGCGCGCTGATGATGTTCTGGAGCACGATCGCGGAGATTCCACTCGCCCCACTATACACATATGCCTATTTGGGGGTTATGGATATAACGCCTTAGTTTCACCATATTACACACAATCGTAATTTATGGCTTGCTATCTAATGCATGTGTCGTATCCAAGGGCGCTCTGTGTGCATGGGTATTGGCAACTCATTGTGTGCGTATCTGGACGATGTGTTTGGGGTTTTGGGGTTTTGGGGTTTTGGGGTTTTGGGGTTTTGG
>JARLFX010000379.1 GCA_031296355.1 Acidobacteriaceae bacterium | reverse complement strand
CCTGATTGTCGCGTCGCGTCAATCAGAGAGCCCAAAGTTAGTACTTGCAACCATGTCGCGGAGCGTCAATCATCGTCCCGTCGCGACTGCCAATCCTCATCCTGATTGACGCGAACCTCTCATCCAGATTGTCGCGCTACAGCTTTCTGTTCGCCCCGCGCATCCCGGGCCTGAAGCACCGGCGTCTCTATAGCTTCGGTAAGCCGTCCGACTACCCTACGCTCCAACCGCTCATCGCTGGGCGCATCAACGTCGCCCTGATCCGCGCCCACTGGTCGGAGATCTTGCGTATCATCGCGTCCATTCGCACCGGTACCGTGACCGCCTCGCTGATCATGCGTCAGCTCGCCTCCTACCCCCGGCAGAACGGTGTCGCCGCGGCGCTGCGCGAGCTTGGCCGGCTGGAGCGGACCTTGTTCACCCTCGACTGGATCGAGGATCCCGAACTGCGGCGCACCACCGGCCAGGAACTCAACAAGGGTGAGGCCCGCAACAGCCTCGCACGGGCAGTATTCATCCACCGGCTGGGAGAGATCCGTGATCGGACATACGAGAACCAGCAACACCGCGCGTCCGGTCTCAACCTCCTCGTCACCGCGATCATCCTGTGGAACACGCGATACCTTGAGCGCGCTGTCATCACACTGCGCCAGACGCAGGACGTCCCCGATCACCTCCTGGCTCACCTGTCACCTCTTGGTTGGGAGCATGTGAACCTGACCGGCGATTACATATGGGGAGCCGAGCACGGGGTGTCG
Source organism: Acidobacteriaceae bacterium (assembly GCA_031296355.1). The sequence goes on along the minus strand of JARLFX010000379.1, from coordinate 13,478 downwards.
GAAAACATTGACGGATTGAGGCCACTGCGCACCCCGCCCGCTGCCTTTCTCAGGGCAGCGTGATGTTCCTGCTTCGTCCCCTTATGCGTATCAGAAGGCCTTTTCGTTACTTCTGGCCATCTCGCTGGTCCTGGCTTCAGCCAGGACACGGCTGATGGTGGCGCGATGGACTCGAAACAGCCGGGCGATATCGGCTGCGGCTCTGCCTTGGGTGAGCATGCAGAGGATCTCGATTTCCTGATCCGGTATAAGCTTGGGGCGTCGTCCAGCGGTTCGCCCCTGGGCACGGGCGGCCTTCAATCCGGCCTGGGTACGCTCGCGGACCATAGCTCGCTCGAATTCGGCAAAAGAGCCAAGCATTTGCAGCATCATGCGGCCGGCTAGTGGGGTGCGTCATCGAATTTGCTACCGTTGCCCTCGCGAACGCGGGCATGACGGCGGCTAGAGATCCTCTCATTTTCAGCGACGCACCCCACTAGAGCATTTTCCGACCAAGTGGGTTCCGGGTGGGCGTAGAAAATGCGACAAAACAAAGATCTAAGCTGTTTCCGATCCAACGTGATCGGAAACAGCTCCAGGCCGGTGGTGTCGGTATTCCCCGCCATATCATCCCCAGGGATCGGTGCCAGTTTATGGCGGGAAATACGGGCATTCCGGCGGGGAGATGGCGAGAAATCCGAATTACCCGCCATGATTTCCCGCAACGTTTCTCCCAAAAACAGCCATGACGGGATGAATACTATCACAACGGCAATCAAGCGATGGTTTTTGGCCGAAATGCCGGGCTCTTACCGTGCAATTCCGTTCGGATAGGCCTTCCGCCCGTTTATCACCCGAGAGGTGGAATCTCGGCCTCCATGACGTCAAGGCGGGTTTCGCATCAAGACACCGCAGCCTGGATATCGGTTGCCGCGAAATCGTTGCCCTTGAACAAGAGTGGTTCTCCTGTGGCCTTCGCCAGCGCGTAAGAGAAGCAATCGCCAAAATTCAGCCCTGCCTTGTGGCGGCCTTTCCCGAAATCGAGAAAAGCTTGGCGTGCCAGTTCTCCCTGTTCGACCGTGACAGGCTCGACAACGATGCCCGCGCGCCGCAAAAAAGCCTCAGCCTGGCGCATCCCCTCGGGGCCAAGTTGCTTTTCCAGGACCATGGACAGTTCGACATAGCTTGCCACGCTGATGCGGCACATACCAGCATCATCATGAATAAGCTGAACGAAGGCCGCTGCTTCTGCCTCCCGGTAGAGGATTGCGACCATGGCCGAGGTATCGAGGATCATTTCGGCAGGCCGTCTTCATCGTAGAGCAACTCGGCATGAGCGGCGTATGGGCCATTCACATGGGCCGCTGCCCGATCTGCAATCGCCAGCAACTCTTCCACGCTCGCTCGGCCCTTCCGCCGCTCGATCTTGGCAAAGCGTTCGCGCAGGGCTTCCCTGACCACCTGGGTCATACTCTCACCCGTGGCACGGGAGATTGCTTGCGCCAGCCGATGCGCTTCAGGGTCTTTGACGTTGAGGTTCATGGCACTTCCATTCTTTATTTTTTTGCATATTTCTACCATTCTACCGCATCGGCTGAGTCGCGCCAAGGGACCATTTGAGGGACGGCGCTATTAAAACGCTTAGAATAAAATGGATATACGCATCACGTTGATGCACAAATCCGAAGAAGGGCGGAGTTCGGCCATTCTCCGTGCTTCAGGCAACCTTGCGGGGGATCGGCATTCCGAGAGCAATCATGCGGTTGAGAACCTTGCAGGCGATCCTGGCCTCGACCTTTTGAGCAGACAGAGTCCGGGCGCCGAGGGTTCGCCCAATGACGGTCTTGTAACGAAACATCGCCGTTTCGACGAGAGAGCGCCGGCCGTAGCCGACAGTCTTCTGCCATCCCAGCCGCCCTGTGCCGGCGATCATCGCGATGTGGCGGTCGCGCGGTGTCGGGATTCCGGTAGCGGCGACTTCACTGGCCACCGCGGTGGCGCGGGGTGGGATGATCACGGTGGCCTCGGGAGCCCGTTCGGCGACGGCCCGATAGATAGGTTCGCCGTCGTAGGCGCCATCGGCCAGGACGGCGGTGATCGGCGCGGCGATCTGATCGAGTAGCGGGCCCGACCAGCGAGGCGTCGCCATCCTCGGTTCCGGTCAGGGCCGAGGCCAGGATCTCGCCGTTGTCCGGATCGACCGCCAAATGCAGTTTGCGCCAAGTCCGCGGGTCACGGCCGCCGTGCTTGGCGATCAGTCCCTCGCCAGCGCCGAAGACCTTCAGCCCGGTGCTGTCGATAACCACGATGACGGGGCCAACCGTCTGGCTCCGGGCGGTGGCCAAGGACAGGGCGGCGCTACGGCGCGACAACGTCGTATGGCCGGGAATGTCGATGGCCAAAAAACCCAGCAGCATCGCCACCGAACGCAGCAAGCCTTCTGTCTGCCGCCAGGGTCGTCCAAAAGCCAGGCGCAACATCGTCGCGGTCTCGATGGCGAGGTCCAAATAATGCGGCGACCGTCCCCGCTGGTCGGTCTTTTCCGGATGCCACGCCGCCAGCGCTTCGGGCGTCACCCGCACCGTCAGGCTGCCTCGATCGCGTAACACCGCATCGTAGGCGCGCCGGTTCTCAACCTGACAACGCGCTTTGAAAAACTTGCGGCGGACTTCATCGTTGCGCTCGTTCGGCATCGAGTAATCAGAACCAGAACGGCGGAAGGCAACCTGAGCCTATCCCACGACCGGCTTTCACGAGAGCGGTTCGATTTGTCCGTCAACACCGCGATGCCCCCCATATCATCGTCTACGAAATTGACGATGATATCGTTACCGGCCATTGCGCATTCGCTGCACCAGATTGGTTGTGCTGTGGCCCTGTTCGAGCTCGGCCAAAAGCACGGTTCCGCCATAGCCTTGCACCAGATCGGCACCGACGACCGTCTCGATCGTATAATCGGCGCCTTTGACGAGAAGGTCAGGGCGCAAGGCGCGGATCAATTCCCGGGGCGTGTCGTCATCAAACAAGACGACAAGGTCAACGGGCGCCAACGATGACAAGACCGTCGCCCGCGCCGCTTCATTCTGCACCGGTCGCTCCGGCCCCTTGTTCAGCCTGCGAACAGAAGCATCACTGTTGAGGCCGACGATCAGCCGATCGCAGGCACGTCGAGCCTGGCGCAGCAGAGAAATGTGTCCGGGATGGAGCAGATCGAAACACCCGTTGGTGAAACCAATCCGTAACTCGGCCAATCGCCATTTGGCAATCTGATCGATGGCTTCCGGCACGGTGACGACCTTCCCGGTGTCGCTCATCAGACGCTGATCAAGCAAGGCCCGGTTGAGCTCTTGAGGATGAACCGTGGCAGTGCCAACCTTGCCAACGACGATACCGGCAGCGACATTGGCCAGCCGCATCGCTGCCGGCAGGGCTGCCCCGGCGCCCAGGGCTGCAGCCAGCACCGAAATCACAGTATCGCCGGCGCCCGAGACGTCAAAGACCTCTCGGGCCTGAGCGGGAATGGCATCAATGGAGCCGTCGGCGCCAACCAGCACCATACCCTGTTCGCTCAAGGTGACCAGCATGGCGCCAAAATCGTTGTCGACTATCAAGCGTCGCGCCGCCGCGACAATACCATCGAGATCATTGCAGGGCTGGCGGCTGGCAGCAACCAGTTCGCCCCGGTTCGGGGTAATCAGGGTTGCCCCGCGATAACGGGCGAAATCGTTACCTTTCGGGTCGACGATAACCGGTTTGCCGGCCGCAATCGCGGCGTCGATAACGCTACGCACGACCTCAGGGGTCAAAACGCCCTTACCATAGTCGGACAAGACCACCAGTTGACAGTGCGCCAGACAGGCTGCGGCAGTTCGCTGGATTTCATGGCAAATGCCTTGATCAATCGGTCGCACCGTTTCCCAATCCGTGCGCAGAAGATGGTGGGATCCGGCAATGAAGCGGGTCTTGATGGTTGTGGAGCGACCCCGCTGGATCAGGAGGTGCGGCTCGACCCGGACTTCCTTGCCCAACAAGGCGCCCAACTGCGGTCCGGCATCGTCGTCACCGATAACCGAAACGAACACCGTCGTTGCGCCCAGGACAGCCAGATTGCGGACAACGTTTCCGGCACCTCCCAACATCAGGCTTTCGCGGACAACCCGAAGGACCGGGATTGGTGCCTCGGGTGAGATCCGATCAACCTGACCGTAAACGTAACGGTCCAGCATGACATCGCCCAGGCACAGAACGGTGACGTTGCGCCAGGCCTCAATGGTCTGGGCAAGGTCGTTTGCATCATATTGGCAAGAACTGTTGGCAGTCGCGCTCATACCAAGCCGAGCTCGCGTTCGAGGGCATCGCAAAAGCTGTGACCGATCAGGATGTGCATTTCCTGAATTCGAGCGGTCGTTTGCGAGGGTACGATCAGCAGCGGATCCGCGAGTCCAGGCAAGGTGCCGCCATCCCGCCCGGTCAGTGCCGCCGGGGTCATACCGATCCGCCGGGCCATCTGGAGGGCCAAGGTCACGTTGGCGCTTTGGCCGGAGGTGGTGATCGCAATGGCCAGATCGCCGGGGCGGCCCAGCGCTTCAATCTGGCGCTCGAACAGATGGTCAAAGCCCAGATCATTGCCGATCGCCGTCAGAGCCGAACTGTCGGTGGTCAAGGCGATCGCCGCGATTGGCGCCCGGTTCTTGCTATAACGAACCGTCAGTTCGGTTGCCAGATGTTGGGCGTCGGCGGCACTGCCACCATTACCGAAGAAAAACACGGTCCGGCCGGCCTTGATTGTCGCGATAGCCGCGGCGACAAGATGGGCAAAAGGTTCAGCCAGCGCCTCGCAGGTACGCTGCGCGGTTGCGGTATGGTCGGCACATTCCGACTGGAAAAAGCTCTTCAGGTCCATGGCGGGTCACCGGTAAGGGTCGGCGTTGATCAGATTGTCGCGGACATAGGTTGTCACCGCGTCTTCCAAAAGCGTAAAGGGCCGCGAATAGCCGGCCGCGATCAGGCGCTCCATGCGCGCTTCGGTAAAATATTGGTATTTTTCGCGCAAGGCCAGGGGCATATCGACATAGTCGATGTCGACATCGTGGTTCAGGGCACGAAAAACAGCCGTGGCTAAATCGTAATAAGTGCGAGACCGACCGGTACCGACATTGAAAATGCCATTTACGTTCGGTTGTGCATATAACCAGAGCATGACATCGATGACGTCATCGATCCAGACAAAATCGCGCAATTGGCCGCCGTCGGTATAGTCGGGATGATGCGATTTGAACAGTCGGGCGCGGCCCCCTTCCTGGATCTGGGTCGTCAAGGTCGCGATAACGCTTTTCATTTCGCCCTTGTGATATTCATTCGGGCCAAAGACATTAAAGAATTTCAGCCCAATCCAGTGAGGCGGTGTTGGCTTTCCAGCTGCGGCCAGGGATCGCACGCGCAGATCAAACAACCATTTGCTCCAGCCGTACAGATTCAGGGGCCGAAGCTGTCGCAGGGCTCGCGGATCGTTATCGTCGTCAAAGCCGAATGAGCCGTCGCCATAGGTTGCCGCCGAAGAGGCGTAAATGAAAGGCACCTGGGCGGTGACGCACCAATCCCACAAACGCATCGACAGGCGGAAATTGGTCTCGACGACCGCATCACCGTCGATTGCGGTTGTCGCGGAAATGGCTCCCAAATGAAATAAGGCCCGGATCTGGTGTCGATGACGGGCCAGGAAATCGTCAATCTGGTCAGGAACAATCAGATCGGCAAGACGATGTTTTGCCAGATTGCGCCATTTGTTGCCGCTGTGCAGTCGATCACAAACAACAATATCGTCATCACCGCGCGCATCCAGAGCGGCAACGAGATTGGAGCCGATAAAACCAGCGCCTCCGGTAATGACGATCATGAACGGCCCCTTATCGATTACAAACCCTGATGCCGGAACGGTTCCGAAATTACACAGGGTGCTGTCGGTTCGACGACGGCATAGCCGAGAGCCATCACAAAGACAATGATGTTGGCACCGATGACGTCAACCCCCTATCGCGTTGACGCTGCGACAGAGTCGACAGGGCATCGGCAACTGCCGTGACCACCGACGCCCAATCACCAGGTTGTGGTTGGCGGAACAGGGTCAGGGTGGGGTACCAGGGGCTGTCGGTGCGATCGATCAACCAACGCCAACAAGCATCAAATCGTGATAGCACCCAAACTGGTTTGCCCAAGGCGCCCGCCAAATGGACAACCGCCGTATCGACGCTGATCACCAGATCGAGGGCCTCGACCAGGGCCGCGGTGTCGGCGAAATCAAGCAGGGATGGCGTCCAATCCGTCAGCATCTGGCTTTGCGGAAGTTGCCGGATCTGATCGGTGGCTTCGCCTTTTTGCAGACTGATCAAGTGCACCCCGGGGATTACTGCCAGTGGGGTAAATTGGCTCAACGACATCGATCGACGGCGATCGATGAGTTGGGCCGAGATCACCGATTGTCGGGAACGGCCGGCCCAGACCAATCCGACCTTGAGCCCTGGCATGGTGGCAAGACGGTGTCGCCAGAAAGCGACCGCCGCAGGGGCGGCAGAGACATAGGGTATCGTGTGCGGAATTGAGGCCAGATCGGTTCCGAATAATCGCGGCAGGCTCATCAGCGGACAATGCCAGGAAAAATCCGGCAGATCGTCGTGGTCGTGCTGGACTTCAGCAATTCCGGGAACGCTTGCCAGCAGGCGGGTCAATTCGGGCGGGCATAGCAGAACCACGCGGCCCCCTCGTTCAGCGACCAAAGGGGCATAGCGCACAAATTGGAGAGTATCGCCCAAACCTTGTTCGGCATGGAGCAGAATGGTGGCGCCCTTGAGGGGGCGGCCATCCCACAGCGGCTGCTGGTAGGCCGGTGGCGGAGCCGCATCGCTGGCCGCGAAGCGGCTTTCATAACAATCCCAGCCCTCGGCGAACTGGCCTGTTCGCAGCAGGGTCAGGGCCAGGTTGGTTCGGGCATCGGCATAATCAGGATCCAGGCGCAGGGCTTCACGATGGGCGACGAGCGCCGCATCCAAGGCACCCTGTGCCTGCAGAGTCAAAGCCAGATTGTTATGGGCCTGGGCACTGTTTGGATCCAGGCGCAACGCCTCATGGTGGGCCATTATTGCGGCGTCGAGGGCCCCCTGGGCCTGCAGCGCCAAAGCCAGATTGCTGTGAATCTGGGGATTATCCGGCGTCAGGATGCTGGCGCGCCGAAACATGAGCGTGGCCATCGGGATATCGCCGGCGACATAGAGGGCTTCACCGAAATTGATGCTGGCCCCGGCATAGTCGGGCGCCAACATCAGGACGATACGATATCGTTCCAGTGCCAAGTCGAGGTGGCCGCTATCCCGCAATGCCTTGGCGAGATCGAATTGGGCCTCCGTCAAGCTTGAATCCAACCGAACCGCGATCTTGAACACGCGCAAGGCCGTGGTGAAGTCGCCGACAGCCGTGGCGAGGGTGCCCAGTCCCAGATAGCCCGGGGCGTATTCCGGAACGATGATGATACTCATCCGAAAGGCGGCGGCGGCCCCGTCGGGGTCGCCCCGCAGTGCCCGGATTTGACCAATCAGCAAATAGAGTTCGATTGCGCCCGGCTGGAGTGCCAAGGCACGGCATGCTGTCGCTTCCGCTTCGCTTGGACGATTGAGATCGCGCAGGAGATGAGCCAAAGCGGCATGAAATTGAAATTTGGTATGGTCTGCCTGGATAGCCTCACGGATCAGGCCGACAGCCCGTTCCTGATCACCCAATGCCGCCGTCGCCATCCCCAGGAGATAAAGAGCATCAGCATGTCCAGGGATGGCGGCCAGAATTTGGCCATAGATGTCGACGGCGGCAGCCAATTGCCCGGACTGATGATATTGCAGCCCAAGATTGATGGCTTGCTCGACGGTCATCATCGATGCTGTTCCTTATGGTTGAAGGCCAATGTGCTCAACAGGGTTGTCACTTCGGCAATGACGGGTTCCCAATCCCCCGGGCTCGTCTGACGGAACAGCCGGGCCGTGGGATACCAGGGGCTGTCGGGGCGGTCGATCAGCCAGCGCCAGCAACCATCGAACCGGGACAAAATCCATATTGGTTTGCCCAAAGCACCCGCAAGATGGGCAACAGAGGTGTCTACCGAAATAACCAGATCAAGATTATCAACCAGGGCGGCTGTTCGATCAAAATCCGTCAATTCCGGACCCGCCATGATCATATTCTGAAATTCACGCTGCTGGGCCACTTGCGCGGCAGCATCACCCTTTTGCAGGCTGATCAGCGTGATTCCCGAAATCGTGGCTAACGACAACAATGCGGCAAGCGGCAGCGATCGCCGCTGATCCACAGCACGGGCCTCGATACTGTGACGACGGGGATTGCCGGCCCAGACCAAACCGACCTTGAGCCCGGGCAGTGGCATGAGACGCCGATGCCACTGACGGGAATCGGCGGGGTCGACAACCAGATAGGGAAACATCGTGGGAATATTGTCGAGTGTCGTCGCAAAAGCCAGTGGCAGGCTCATCAAGGGACAATGCTGGTCGAAGGGAGGTGGTGACTCGCCCAGGGATAGAACTTGCGTGATTCCAGGCAGACGCTTCGACAGGCCGACCAGATCCGCCTGGACTTGCAGAATGACACGACCGCCCCGCGCAGCAACCAGGGGGGCATAACGGATGAACTGTAACGTGTCCCCTAAACCCTGCTCGGCGTGGAGCAGAATAGTGGCGCCGTGCAGGGCCTCACCTTTCCAAGGGGATTGAGAGTGGCGTGGGCTCCGGAAGCCCGGGGCGCGCCACCGCCATTCGTAAGCCGGCCACGCTTCCGCATAGCGGCCGGCCTGTAACAAGGCCAAGGCGTTGTTGAGCCGGATACCCGCCTGCTCCGGTGCCACGACCAGGGCGCGATGAAACAGAACCAGCGCCTGGTCAAGCCGACCCGCCATTTGGGTTAAGCTGGCCATGCCATTGAGTGCCGCCGCATTGTCGGGCTGGAGCGTCAGGGCGCGTCGGTAGAATAACGCCGCCGCATGCCATTGTCCCTCAACTTGTCGAACCTGGCCCAGATTGACGGTGACATCGACTTGGCCCGGTTCCAGCATCAGCGCCCGGCGATAGCTTTGCCGGGCCTCCGAAGGCTGGTCCTGGTCCTGCCATACCGCTCCCAGATTGTAATGCGCGGCGGCCAGGGCAGGATCCAGGATCAAGGCGAGGCGATACAAGGTCGCCGCCGTTGTCGTATCCCCTTGGCCATGAAGCAGACTGGCGAGGGCGCACCAGATCTCGCCATCGAGCGGCTGGCAACGGGCCGCGCGCCATTGGCTGCGGAGCGCCGCCGTCAGATCGCCCCGCGCATGGTGGCAGGCGGCCAGGACGGCATGGCCGGCCGGATCAGCAGGCCGGCGCGCAAGCAAATGATGCAGTGCAGTAATATTGGTGGCGGGCACGGTTGCCGTGACAAATTCGATCATGAGCGTTGTTGTAAAGCACAACATTGCCACCACTGTCATCATCAGATGTCTGGTGTCCGAACGAGAAGATCATTCGAAAAATTCGTGCGATTCCAGGAGGAAAACGGTTCTGAATCGATCGATGGGCTATTGTTTCAGCCCGATGGATCGTACGATCGGCGGACGTCCCGGGAGGCATCGGGCCGAGGATCTGGAAAGGTGCCGCATTTGCGTCACCGTGGAGCAGGGTGCTAATGAGCACAGTCACTGTCGTCATTTTGCTGTTGGCTTCATCCCGATGATCGCGATCTCTGAAATGCTTGAACACGCCCTGGCGCTGCATCGCGCCGGGCGGTTGGCCGAAGCCGAAGCCGGATACCGCCGGGTTCTGGAGATACGGTCGCGCCATCCGGATGCGCTGCACTTGCTCGGCGCCCTCGCACTTCAGGTCGGTCAGACGGAGGCCGCCGTCAAGTTGATCGAGTCAGCGATTGCGGTTTCAGGGAAGGTCGCCCAGTACCATGGCAACCTGGGTGAGGCCAAACGACGGCTGGGGGATCTCCGGGGAGCGCTCGTCAGCTATCGCCGCGCCCTGAAGCTCGACCCGATGTCGATCGATACGCGCCGCAATCTTGCTTTGTTGCTGGTTGCGTCCGGTGCCGATGCCGCGGCGGTGATTGCGTTGCAACAGGTGTTACGGCTGGACCCGGCCTGCGGCGAGGCCCACGCTCAATTCGGGGACTGGGCCTTTCGTACCGGGAACCCCGCAACAGCCGTCCAGTGTTATTCCCGGACCCTGATCTGCCAGCCCAACCATGCGACGGCGGGCGCCAATCGGGCGCAGGCCCTGGCAATTTTGGGCCGCCATGATGCGGCATTGGCGGAATTTCGTCAGGTCCTGACACGTTTCCCGGCGTTGACCGAGGCCCACTGCAATCTCGGGACCCTATTTGGTGGGCTCGGCGACGCGGAACGGGCTCGAATCCATCTGTGTCACGCGGTTGCGCTCGGACCTGATCGGGCTGAAACCTGGTTCAGCCTGGGCAATCAGGCGCGCTCGGAGGGTCGATATGCCGAAGCGGCCCGCTTTTACCAGCGCAGCGTTCGGATCTGGCCCCATTGGGCCGAGGCAGCCTGCAACCGGGCCTTGGCCTTGGAGGATCTCGGCCGCCATAGCGATGCTGCCGCCATTCTGCGACATACCTTAAGCCTCAATCCGGATTTCGCGGTTGCCTGGTCCAATCTCGGTAATGTCCATCGACATCTGGACCAGGATGACAGAGCGATGTCCTGTTATCGGCGGTGCCTTGCCATTTTGCCCAATCAGGTTCAGGCCCTGAGCAATGTGGCAACCATCTATCATGACCAGGGCAACGTCGAAACTGCGATTGCGATCCTGGATCGGGCTCTGGCGATCATGCCAGATTCGGCCGAGGCTCGTCACAACCGCGCGCTCTCCCGGTTGCAAAAAGGCGACCTGGCCGGCGGGTGGCTCGACTTCGAGGCGCGGATCGCCGCTCCGACCGTTGACAGTCGCTTTCCCGCTTTCGATCAACCGCGGTGGACCGGCGAGGACCTGGCGGGGCGAACGATTTTGCTCCACGCCGAACAAGGTCTGGGGGACACGTTACAGTTTCTGCGCTACGTGCCGTTGGTTATCGCACGGGGAGGACGGATCGTGCTTGCGGTCCAGCCTCCGCTCGTAAGCCTGTTGCGGAATTTTCCGGGAATAGCCGAGCTGGTTGTGATTGGCGATGTCATGCCCGCCTTTGATTGCTGGCTCCCTTTGATGAGTCTGCCGCTGATATTTGCCACGACCCTGAAAACGATTCCCAACGAGGTTCCCTATTTGTCCGCCAACTCAGGACGCCGTGCCGTGTGGCGCCGCCGCCTGGGCGATGGGATTCGGATCGGCGTGGTTTGGGCCGGAAGCCCGCTTCATGGCAATGACCGCAACCGGTCCTGTCCGTTGACCCTGCTGGAACCATTGCTTACAGCCCCCGGGTTACGCTGGTTTTCCTTACAGAAGGGTCCCCGCGCGGCCGACCTAACCCTTCTGGGATGGCAGGATCGCATGGTTGATCTTGCCCCCGTGATCGGCGATTTTGCCGACACAGCCGCGATTGTCGCCGATCTGGATTTGGTGATCTCGGTTGACACCGCGGTTGCTCATTTGGCTGGGGCGTTGGGGCGGCCTTGCTGGCTGCTGCTGCCTTTTTCATCGGATTGGCGTTGGCTGCGAGATCGTCATGACAGCCCCTGGTATCCGACCTTTCGCCTGTTTCGTCAGTCCCGGCCGGGTGACTGGCAGGCCGTTATCGAGCAATGCCGCGAGGCGGTCGTCGGATTCCGCTGACTGTTGCGAGAGCCGAAGCGCCGGCTCTCGCAAAGAGAAAAGTCGACGAGGGGATAATAAACTGGGAAAGCAACGATATTTACCATGCACGTTCCAATATAATATCTCTCTAAGTGTGAGATAATTATATTTTGTGAAAAAAACAATCGTAGTAGTATAAAAATTACTATTAAAGATATAGGTTTACGGACGAACAATGTGTGAATTAAACATCATTCAATATGAAATTTATCATCGTTTTAAGATATTTTTATTATGACCGTGGACGTTTGTAGATGATATGCCTGTCATTGAAAAATAGACACATGAATTCATGATAAGGTGGACATCCGATGCGTGTTTTTGTTTGTGACCCTGGCGTGACCTCTCTGATCGGCCATCATTATACCCTGAACCGAAATATTGGTGATGCTCTACGACGGCGCGGCGTCGATACCAGGATCCTGGTCGATCAAACCCTGGATCCCGTTGTTGTTCATGCACTGGGGGCAACCCCCTATTTCACACCGGTCCCTTTCGATCTGGCGAATCTCGATCCCCTGTGCGGTTGGATGGAGAATTTTCTCGATTGCGCGGTGTCTCAGCATCGTGACCTCGAGCGGCTGGATGCGGACCGGGATGACGTCTTGATATTCCATAGTGGTTGCCATCGACAATTGCTTGCGGTTGCCGACTGGCTGCGCGATCGCGCCGAGGCAGAACGGCCAACGGTCATGATGCTGTTCGGTGCCAATGGTGCGATCAGCCGAACCGGTGAAATCCAATCATCGGTAGCCTTGTGTCTGCGCTATGCCGGACGGCGCTTGCCAAAGGACTGTCAGGCCTTGACCCTGGCCGCACAGGATGAGGCCCCGGCACGACCGCATCGCTTCCTGTTCAATCATCCCGTTGAGGTTGTTCCTTGCCCTTATACCGCGACGCCACGGCGACGCCAACATCCGCTCGTTATTGGTTTCCTTGGCCATCAGCGCCCCGATAAGGGTGCCAGGTTGCTGCTTGAAATTATTCGTGGTCTGAAATCCGGCCCCAATCGCGACCTGAGCATCCTGGTTCAGGATTCCGGCACCGAGAACTGGGCTGACGGGACCATGACGATGCTGAGTGCGGCCGGTGCGGAACTTCAACACCAGGTTTCGTATGAGGAATGGCCAGATTTGGTTGACCGGATTGATCTGCTGGTTTTGCCTTACGATCCTAATTCCGGGGGTGCCAATCACTCGACGGTCGCGACCGAAGCGCTTTGCCACGGGATTCCGGCGGTTGTGCCCGCTGCAACCGGGACCGAGGACTTCATGCATCGCTGGGGGGCTGGGTTCGACAGCTTCGAAAACTGGAATCCGGACGCGATTCTCTCGGCGATCCAACAGTCTCTGGCACATTATCCGGACCGGGCGACCTTGTCTTATGAAGCTGCTCTCAGGTGGCAGGACTCCCAAGGCCCGGATGCCCTGGTTACCGTCCTCCTGGAGCGGCACGCCCGCCGCGGCCCGGCATAGCAGGCTATTTCGCCCGCAGGGATAACCCGGGCGTGGCTACTGCCGCGGAACCGGGGCTTTAACAGAATGTCTTGAAGTTGCTCATCATTGAGCATAATATCTCAATATGAGCAGCCTCCTCACAACCCTGCAAGCCGCCAAGGCGCTTAACATCTCGCCGCAAACGTTGCGTCGGTGGGAACGTGAGGGGCGG
>JARLFX010000054.1 GCA_031296355.1 Acidobacteriaceae bacterium | reverse complement strand
GTTGAAGGCGCAGACGCGGACGCGGGGATCGTGCGCGGCGGCAATGTAGGCATAGCAGGATCCGATGCTGGTGCCGAGCAGGCCGAACTGGGTGTACCCCTGCGTCTCCAGCCAGTCGATGCAGCTGCGAATATCCACCACCGCCTGACGGCAGGCGGAGATGGTGCGGCCAACGTTGGAGCTCATGGCATAGTCGGAACGCTCCAGCTCGGCGGGGCGGCGAATGTCATGGTACGGCTGCGAGAGCCGCAGCGCGCTGATGCCGAAGCTGTTGAACATCTCGCACAGCACGTTGTGGCTGATGGCGTCAGAGTTCCACTGCGGCATTACGATGATGGCCTGCTTCGGCTTGCCCGCCTGCGATTCAGGACGCGCCGGATACCAGCGCGCGTTCACCTGGTCGTTCTCCGGGTAGGGGGTAGCGACAGGCGAGGTGAAGCGCAGGAACTCCACCTGCCGCAGCTTGCCCGCTTCGGCTTCAGCTTCCATTTCGGCAGCCTGGACTAAGGTCTCTGGCCGCACGTTGGTGGGGAAGAGCTGCGGATAGCGCATCTCGATGCGGAAATCTGTGGGGGTACGGTACCCGTAAAACTCTTCGCTGCGGTCGACGATCTCATGATTGATCGCGACCATGGCAGCGAGATTTTCCTGCTGGGTCGCCTGCTTGCCCGCCTGCTGCCGGGCGATCTCGCTGAACTCGCTCAGCCAGTCAAAACCCCACTCCAGGGGCCGCACAATTCGATTGGTATCCCGCGTGGTCAGTGCCGTCTCCCACGCGTACATCCACTTGCCGTAAAGCTTAGAAAGCATCTTTCAAGAATAACAACTCGCCAGGGAGTGGCTGTGAGGGTGGTCACGAATGCCTTGCTTCAGCACGGAAAATACGGATGCCACGGATTTAAGACAAAAAGGTTTAAAAATATAAAGAAGTTGCTGAAAAAGTCGTCGCTTCGCGAAAATGGTCTCTGTTTTGAAACAAAGCCATCTATTTTGAAAGGGCGGGACTTCAGTCCCCCGCAAGCCCAATCTTCTCCATGTGGCTTTAGCCACGGAGGGGCTATCTCCGGGCAAAGTAGGACGTTTCCAGCACCCTCTTAAAATCTGATCCGCTTTAATCCGTCTTTTCCGTGCAATCCGTGCTGGGCCGTTGCTTTTCAGTAGACCCGCGGAACGCGTTTGGCGATGCCGCACAGAATCTCGTACGAGATCGTTCCTGCAATGCGCGCATGATCGTCAGCCGTGATCCTTTCGCCGCCCTGCTCGCCCAGGATCACCACCTCATCGCCCACCTGTGCTTCCGTAATATGGGTCACATCCACGCTGCACACATCCATCGACACGCGACCCACGATGCGCGCGCGCTTACCTGCGATCAACACATCACCCACGTTCGAGAGCGAACGCCGCAGGCCATCCGCATAACCCACCGCAAGCAGCGCCAGCCGTGTTGGCCCCTGTGCTACGAACATGCTGTTGTATCCCACGCGCGCACCGGCTCCGACCTCGCGCAGCGCCATGATCCGCGTCTTCCACGCCAGCACCGGCTGCAGCTCCGCGCGTACCTGCGATGCTGCTCCCTGCATCTCCATCGCGTATCCATACAGCCCGATGCCCGGGCGGCACATCAGCCGCGCACCGCAATCTGCCGCCAGCTTGTGCAGCGCAGGCAGGGCAATGCCCGCATCGATGGTGGCCGTACTCCCCGCATGCACCCATTCTGGCCGCAGCCCCGCCGCACGAACCAGCGCCAATGCACTGGCAAGCTGCTCCAGCTGCTCCTTGTTCTGCGGCGAGCTTACCTCTTCCGCCGAGGCGAAGTGGGTCATCACCCCTTCCAGCCGCAACGGGGAATCCGGCACGAAGCGCGCCAGCATCGCCGGCAACTCTGCGATAGAAACCCCCTGCCGGCTCATGCCTGTATCAACCTCAACATGGATGGGGATATTCTTCAGTCCAAGTTTGGCGGCGGCAGACTCCAGCGCGTCCAGGTGGGCGGGCTCAGAGATGGCGGGAGTCAGACCAGCGAAGAGCGCGGCCTCCACATCGTCAACCGAGATGCAGCGCATGAGCAGGATGCGGGCGGAGAGCTGCTGCGCTTCCAGCGCTGCGCGGACCGTAGCGCCTTCCTCCACAGAAGTGACCCCCAGCCACCGTGCCCCGGCGCGCACCAGCGCCACCGCGCAAAACACCGCGCCGTGTCCATACGCATCCGCCTTAACCACCGCAAGAAGATCCGTATTCGCCGCCTGTTTTTGCAGCCGAAGCATGTTCCCAACCAGCCGCCGCAGCGAAATTTCCGCCCAGATTGGCTGTTTTTTACCCTCTACCATGCCCCCATCCCCCGTAAACCCTTCAAATCCATACTAATCGCCCCCGTCCAACCCGCCACCGCAAAGGCCAAAATCTTCTCTTCCCCACCGTGTTTGCGCTGTGATACAACCTTGCATCCGGGCCCGGCGCGGCCAACTTCCCCTGGCCGCGACTTTCAAAGACTCAGGAGTGTATCTCGAAAATGAATGGATCCTCACTTCCCCGGTGGATCAGGGCGATCGCTGCTGTTTCTGCCAGCAGCATCCTTCTCGCAACCGGCTGCACCAATGGCACCGCCTTCGTCTACAGCAGCACGCAGAACGCCGGCAACTTCTCCAACACCATCTTTATCGGCGACTCACTCACCGCGGGCTATCAGAACGGCTCGCTCTGCGACAAATTTCAACCCAACGGCTGGGCGCCCCTGGTTGCGAAGCAGGCCGGCTTCACCATTGTGCAGCCGCTCATCGCACCCCCCGGCGCCCCCAACTACATCACCCTGGTCAGCGTCGGCCCACCCCCCGTCAGTGGCACCGCCACCGGCACCACCACCGGACGCGACAACTTCGCCATCCAGCCCACAGACCTCGCCGTGCCCGGCGCCAATGTGCAGGACGCAATCAGCACCGTGCCGGTATTGAATCCAACGGCGGGCCAGCAGCAGATCACGCAGCTCGTGCTTGGCTATCCCGGATTCGGCGAAGGGGTTGCGCTCAGCCAGATGCAACAGGCCATCCGCGCGCAACCCACCACCATCTTCCTCTGGATCGGCAACAATGACGCGCTGATTGCAGACATTGCCGGCACCCCCGCCGCCATGACTTCCGTAGCGAACTTTACACAGCAGTATCAGTCGCTGGTGGGGCAACTCACCGCGAACAACAGCGTGCACCTGGTCATCGCCAATATTCCTGATGTAACACTGGTGCCGTACCTGACGCCTGCTGCCACGCTGCTGGCGCAGTACTCCGCCGCAACCAGCATCCCGCAAGCTACGCTGAGCACAATGTTTGGCATCTCTGCCGGCGATCTTGTTAACCCATCAGGACTAGCACAGATCAGCGCCATACTCGGCGGCACACAGCACACCACAATCTCAGATGCAGGCTTCCTCTCCGCGGCTGAAGTTGTTACTGTGCGCGCTCAGGTCACGGCATACAACCAGGTGATTACGAGCACGGCGAATGCAATTGGCGCAACGCTGGTTGATATCAACGCGCTCTTTGCCACCACCGCCGCCAACGGAATAGTCATCAACGGCGTGACCGCGAACTTCAGCTTCCTTGGAGGACTCTTCTCCATGGACGGCATCCACCCAACCAACACCGGCTATGCGCTGCTGGCAAACAAATTCATTGATGCGATGAATGCGCAGTTGAAGACCTCCATCGCGGATGTAAGCCTCTCTGCCGTAGCCACAACGGACCCGCTCTTCGGCGTAAACATTGGCCACATACCGTTTGCGGTGGTGTCGCCGGCGGCAGACCACGCAATCCGGCAGACGATGCTGCCCTCACCCTAGCGGCGGCACACTTTGAAACACTGGCGGGGCTGCACCGGCGCAAGTTGGTGCAGCCCATTTTGTGAGTGAAATTAGTAGCTGGGAGAGCCGTCAGAGCTGCCCAGATTTTCAAAGCGGGTGTAGTCTGCGAGCCACGCCAGATGCACGCTGCCCGTCGGGCCGTTACGCTGCTTGGCGATGATGATCTCGGCTTTGCCCTTCGAGTCTGGGTCTTCGTCGCCGTTCTCATCCTTGTTGTAGTAGCTGTCGCGATGGATGAAGGCGACCACGTCAGCATCCTGCTCGATGGAGCCGGATTCGCGGAGATCGCTCAGCAGCGGCTTCTTGTCACCGGTGCGCTGCTCACTGCCACGGCTAAGCTGCGAGAGCGCAATGACGGGCACGCGCATCTCTTTTGCCAAGGCCTTCAGGCCGCGCGAAATGGCGGAAACTTCCTGCGTGCGGTTTTCATACCGCTTGCCCCCGGGGCCACTGCTGCTGGCAGACATGAGCTGCAGGTAGTCCACCATGATGAGGTCGAGCCCCTTCTCCTGCTGCTGCAGACGGCGCGCCTTGGCGCGCATCTCGGCCAGCGAGATGCCGGGCGTGTCGTCGATGAAGAGTTTGGATTCCGTCAGGCGGCCGAGCGCGTTCACCAGCTTGCCGCGGTCTTCGCGCGGCAGAAAGCCAGTCTGGATCTTGCGCGAATTTACCAGCGCTTCTGACGCCAGCATGCGTCGCAACAGCGACTCTTTTGACATTTCCAGAGAGAAGACCGCCACGATCTTGCCGTCTTTTACTGCTGCATTCTGCGCGATGTTAATCGCCCACGCAGTTTTTCCCATCGAAGGCCGCGCCGCGATGATGATGAGCTCCGACTGCTGCAGGCCGCTGGTCATGCGGTCGAATTCAAGGTAGTGCGTCTCCAGCCCGGTGATCTCGCGGCCCTGCTCGTAGAGCTGGTCGATGGAACCGAACGAGTTCGCCACGATGGTAGAGATGCTGGAAAAACTGCCGGTGACGGCAGATTCGGAGATATCCATCAGCCGCTGCTCGACGTCGTTGAGCACTGAGATGGCGTCCTGGCTCTGGTCGGCAGCCTGCGTCATGCCGAGGTCGCAGACGGACATGAGCTGCCGCAGCAGGCTCTTATCCTTCACGATGCGGACATAATTTTCTACGCTGAGATTGCGCGGCAGGCCTTCGGTGAGCGACGCGAGGTAGGCGGGTCCGCCGACGGCTTCAATCTCTTTACGCTTGCGCAGCTCTTCGCCGACGGTGATGAGGTCGACGGCCTGACCCAGCTCCTGCAGGTGCAGCATGGCAGCGTAGACGCGGCGGTGCGAATCCAGCGAAAAATCGTCTGGCTGGAGCTTCATAGTCGCGTCGAGAATCGCGAGCGGCTCCAACAGCATGGCGCCGAGGATGGTAACTTCTGCCTGTACCGATTCGGGCCGGCCCTGCTGCTGATCGAGAATGTAGGGAATGGATGCCATAGTTGAACGCTGTGCCGCCGTAACTCTATTGTCGCAAGTTCAGAGCAGTGAATGCACGAGGGACTTGCTCAGAATAGTCCCGCGCGAAGCGAAAGTACCCTGCGGATTTTGTGGATACCTGTGGATTGAGTGCAAAAGCGGGCATATTCTATTTGCAGCTCACAGCAAAGGACCTTCTAAGCCCATGGCCGCAAACAAATTTCTGGATATCCCGCCCGTCGCCCAGCGCGACAAAACCTCGTTCGAGCTGATCCGCGTGTGGATTGCGGAGCAGAACCAGCATGTGAGCATCCGTACCGGGGTGTGGGACGATCCGGCCTACTGGGGAATGATGCTGGCCGACCTGGCGCAGCATATCGCCAACGCGCACGCGATGCAGGACGAAGCCATCGATGTGGAGGATTTTCTGGACCAGCTGCGCGATGGGTTTGACGCGGAAATGGATTCGCCGACGGATGATGCCGAGGGAACGATCACGCAGTAGTGCTGCGCAGGCAGAGCGCTGAATGTCACGCGGTCTGTTTGCGCGCCTGAATCTCAATAAAGATATTAATGAGAGAAACCGCCGCCGGAGTGACGCCGGGGATGCCGCTGGCCTGACCGAGCGTCTGCGGGCGGACACGGGTTAGTTTCTCCTGCATCTCGCGCGAGAGGCCGCTGATGTTGGCATAGTCGAACCAGGCGGGGATCTCGCGCATCTCGGCCTGCTTCATGCGCTCCATGCTGCGGCGCTGCTGCTGCAGGTAGCCGGAGAATTTGATCTCCGTCTCTACCGACTTCAATTCATTGCGCACGGCGGATGAGAGCGGGAGAGCAAGCGCTTCGCGGAAGCTGTTGAAGTAGTCCAGCTGCGCGGTCTGCCCGGCGATGATGGAGCGCAGGGCAGGGACAAGCGGCTCAATCGTGATCTCGGGCCGCCGCAGCAGTTGCGCATACGTCTGCGACCGCACTGCGCCAACATCAATGCCGGTAATCTCGCTGACTTGCTGACTCGCTGACCCGCTGACCCGCTGCTCCAGCATCTTTTCCAGCCATGCGGCGCGCTGCTGGCGGGCTTCGTACTGCTGCCACGCGGCGTCGTCAATCAAACCCAACGCACGGCCGTGCGGAGTGAGGCGGCGGTCGGCGTTGTCGATGCGCAGGTGCAGACGAAATTCCGCGCGCGAGGTGAACATGCGGTAAGGCTCGTTGGTGCCTTTGCTGATGAGATCGTCAATGAGCACGCCGATGTAGGCTTCGGTGCGGTCGAGGGTGAAGGGGGCTTCGCCGCGTACGCTGCGGGCGGCGTTGATGCCAGCCATCAGCCCCTGGCAGGCTGCCTCTTCGTAGCCGGAGGTGCCGTTGATCTGTCCGGCGAGGTAGAGCCCGGCGATGCTCTTCACGCGCAGGGAACGGTCGAGCTCGGTGGGATCGATGGCGTCATACTCAATCGCATATCCCGGTCGCAGCATCTCGGCGTTTTCCAGGCCCGCAATGCTGCGCACCATGGCGTGCTGCACGTCCATGGGGAGCGATGTGCTCATGCCGTTGATGTAGACCTCGTGCGTGTTGAGGCCCTCTGGCTCAAGGAAGAACTGGTGCTGCGTCTTATCCGGGAAGCGGACGATCTTGTCTTCGATGGACGGGCAGTAGCGCGGGCCGATGCCCTCAATCTGGCCGCTGAACATGGGCGAGCGGTGGACGTTTTCGCGGATGAGACGCAGCGTCTCCGGCGTGGTGTATGCGATGTGGCAGCTGATCTGGCGCTGCGGCGGCGTCCAGCGCTCGCCGGCGTGGCTGATGGAGCGGAAGCTGAACGGAGTGGGGTCGGAGTCACCCGGCTGCTCTTCAAACTTGCTCCAGTCGATGGTGCGTCCGTCGAGACGCGGCGGCGTGCCGGTCTTGAGGCGGCATTCGCGCAGGCCGAGCCGCTTGAGGGATTCGCCGAGGAGGACGGCGGCGGGTTCGCCGCTGCGGCCAGCGGTGTAGCTCTCTTCGCCGCAGTGGATGAGGCCGTTGAGAAATGTGCCGGTGGTGACGATCACGGCGCTGGCGGTGATGGAGCGGCCATCGCGCAGCTTCACTCCGCGCACCACGCGGGTGTCGGTGTCGCTTTCGACGATGAGGTCGACGACTTCGGCCTGTTTGATGAAGAGGTTGGGCTGCGCTTCGAGCATCTCGCGCATCTTCACGCGGTATTGGGCTTTGTCGCACTGGGCGCGGGGCGACCACACGGCGGGGCCGCGCGAGGTGTTGAGCAGGCGGAACTGGATGCCGACTGTGTCGGCTACTTCGCCCATAACGCCGCCGAGCGCGTCAACTTCGCGGACGAGATGGCCCTTGGCGATGCCGCCGATGGCGGGGTTGCAGGACATCTGCGCGATGAGGTCGAGATTGAGGGTGAAGATAGCTGTGCGCAGGCCCATGCGCGCTGCGGCCACGGCGGCTTCGCAGCCGGCGTGGCCCGCGCCCACAACCAGAATGTCAAAGTGTTCGGAGAAGGCCATCAATCCCTATTTTAGCGGGTTTTTGACTGGCCCAGCGTGTTCATGTCGATCACAAAGCGGTACTTCACATCGCTCTTGACGACGCGGGTGTAGGCTTCGTTGATCTTCTGCATGGGGATGAGTTCGATGTCGGAGACGATGCCGTGTTCGGCGCAGTAGTCCAGCATCTCCTGGGTCTCGGCGATGCCGCCAATCATTGAGCCGCCGAGGCTCTTGTTTCCCGCGATCACCGAGAAGGCTGAGACGGACATGGGCTGGTCCGGCACGCCGACGATGGTGTAGCGGCCACGCGGCTTGAGCAGAGCGAGGTACTGGTTCATATCGTGCGGCGCGGAGACGGTATCGAGGATGAAGTCGAAGGTGCCGGCAGCGGCGGCCATGGCGGCGGGGTCTTTGGAGAGGATGACTTCGTCTGCGCCGAGGCGGAGGGCATCGTCCTTCTTGCTGAGCGAGGTGGTGAACTGCGTGACTTTGGCGCCGAACGAATGGGCAAACTTGAGGCCCATGTGGCCGAGGCCGCCGAGACCGACTACGCCGACCTTCTGGCCGGGCTTTACGCCTGCGGCTTTGATGGGCGAGTAGGTGGTGATGCCGGCGCAGAGCAAGGGCGCGGTGGCGGCGAGATCGAGTTTGGAGGAGAGCTTGAGCGCGAAGGCTTCGGTGACGACGATGTTGTTGGAGTATCCACCCTGCACCAGATCGCTCTGCTTGTCTTTGCTGTTGTAGGTGAAGACGGTGCCGTTCTGGCAGAACTGTTCGTCGCCCGCTTTACAGCTGACGCAGTGGCCGCAGGAATCAACCATGCAGCCGACCCCGGCGAGGTCGCCGACTTTGAACTTGGTGACCCGGTTGCCAACGGCGGTGACTTCGCCGACGATCTCGTGGCCGGGGACCATGGGGAAGAGCGAACCGCCCCACTCGTCGCGGGTCTGGTGAATGTCAGAGTGACAGACGCCACAGAATTTGATGGTGATCACGATGTCCGTCGGGCCGGGCTCACGGCGCTCAAACTGGAAGGGCTCAAGGGGGGTGGATTTCGATAGGGCAGCATAGCCGTGAGAATGCATGGAAATCTCCTGATAAAAAATGGCGTGGAAAGAGCTACACCTGTTTAGATGCAGACCCCCTGGTGATGATGCAATTTTAGGCTAGTCGAAGCAGGGCAGGTGCTCGACATCGCCGGGTGGAACCGGCTCCACTGGATAGCCACCCTTCACCCAAGCCCGCAGGCCGCCCTGAATGATCTTCACCTTGCAATCCTGCTGCGCCAGCTGGTGAGCAACACGGGCGCTGGTCGATTCGCGAGCGCAACTGCAGTACACAAAGATCTCGCACTCCGGCTGCATAAACTCGCGCAATGCAGCGAATTCTATTGTCAGCCGATTTGGCTCCAGCCGGATGGAGTTCTTAATGCGCTGCATACCGGGATCGTAGTAGCCATGGCTGCGAACATCGGCGATGATGACCAGGCGGTCGAGATCGCACTCCTCCATCCGGCGTGCGACGTCTTCAACGGAGACACGCTCAAGCAGGCGGTAACGTCGCGCACTGACGCTGGCCGCGATGATGAATCCTGCATAAATCGCCAGCAGCAGTCCGATGACGATTGCCAGCAGGTGCCCCGCAGTCACCACAGCCACTTCAATCTGGGTGACGAACCGGTGCAAAAGAACTCCCGCTGTCAACCAGACCATGCAGTATGCCGTTGCGTTGAAGAGATCCAGGCGGGCAAAACGGCTGTAACGCATCTTCAGGCTTCCAGCCAGAGGCGCGGCCAGCGAACCCAGGCCCGGGAGAAACTTCGCAAACAGCAGCACCCTGGCTCCGCGCCGGTAGAAATAATCTGCCGAGCGAAAGAAGCATGTCTCCGGATTTGCGGAAAGCCGGCAGATAGTCGCCAGCAGCCACCAGCCGGAGTAGCGGCCCGCAAAGAAGAGAACGGTATCGCCCAGAAACGCAGCGCCGATCGCAGTCAGTGCGACGGCAGCGGGATTCATGATGTGGTGCGCCACAGCAGCCCCGGCCAGCAACAGCCCGATTGAGGCTGGCAGCGGCAATCCAACGGCAGTGCAAAACAGCAAAAGGCCAACCAGATAATAACCGGGGTGCTGAGGGATCATGATTTTTACTTTGTATGCAACGGCAATTTAGCTTGCGTATCCATAGGATGCACAAGCGCGGCCTACCGTGAGAGAGAACCTGGAGCGATTTGATGCTGTCAATGAAAGTTCGTTCAGAACTCAGCGCGGATAGAGAACTGCACCTGCCGCTCACGCGTGAGCGACGTGGCTGCGCCGGTGAACTGGCCAAAGGGCGTGACCGGGTTTACCGCGGCACTTTGAAAGATCAGTTGCGTACCCCCCACCGTGGCTGGGCCAACATCGTAAGCCGTGGTGTTCACCCGCGAATAGTTGGTATGGTTCAGCGCATTGAAAAGCTCCGCCGACCACCAGAGTTGAACTCTGCTGCCTACCTTGCCGTGGCGCGCCAAGCGCAGATTCAGGTTGGTCGTGTCCGGCAGACGGAGTGTGTTGCGGCCAACCGAAGGCAGGTAGTCTGCGCCGCCTGACCCATTGATGCTGAGTCGCCCGCCGTTCAGCGCTGTGCCACCGCGAATATGGTAGCTGTAGCCACGCCCACTGGTCTCAGTAAACACCGGCACGAGTTGCCAGCCATTGGCGGCAACCTGCACCCAATGCCTTGTGGCGGCTATCTTCGGCGCTAGCACCAGGCTAACCACAATGCGGTGTGGATAGTTCAGCGATGACAAGGCTTTGTCGTACCGCACTTGGAATGGATCGAACTGCGCATTCTCCTCCACGCCGGCTACGCCGCTCTGTCCAAAGTCCAGAGCCTTGGACCATGTCCAGTGCACACGAAGCTCAACGCCTGTACGCAGCTTCTTATGCGCTTGCAGTGTCAGAGCGTTGTAACTGCCGCTCACGTTGGAGAGTATGTCGGTGACAGGGCCGAAATTTGCATTCACCCTTCCCGTGAGGTTCGCCAAGGTGGGGCCGTATTTGGGAACGAAGAATATCTGCCCGTTGAACGGCCCACCCTGCGATTGAAACTCCGCGAGTCCGGTAGCGGGTGCGATGTTCACATCCACAAAATTCGGGAGCTGTTTACTCAGGCTCATCAGGTAGCTCGCTGTCACGATGGTGCTGCGAGAAAACTCATGCTCCAGGGTGAAGCTGCCTTCCTGAATCATGGGCAGACGAAAGCGGCGGTCAAAGAAGACGGTAGACGTTGTATTGGCCACTGCCGCTACACCGACGGGCAAACTGCTGAACGTGCATGGATAGCCGAAGCCGCCGCTGCCCGGCGGGCAACTGCACGGCGCTGTGCCTGCGGTTCCGCAGGTCACTTCCGTAGTGGGGATGATGCGAATGTGGAATGCGCTGGTGGGCAATCCATTGCTGGCGACCGCCGTGTTCATGAGCGCGCTCCGCACGGTCGCTCCAGCAACCCGTCCGTAAAAGACGCCGTAGCCAGCACGCAATACGGTATGGCCGTTGTTCCCGGGACTCCATGCAATGCCCAGCCGCGGCGCAAAGTTGTTGCGGTCCGCCGGCAGTGTGCTGGTGCTGCCAATGCTGCCAAAAGCTGCATCCAGCGCAGAATTTGGGTGCTGCGCTACAGGCAGTTGCTCATACTCATACCGCACGCCAACACTGACATGCACGCGCTGCAGCAATTGCCACTCATCCTGTACATAACCTGACCACTGCTGCAACGCAAAGCGCGACTCATGCGGACCGAATCCCTGGGTAAAATCACGATAACAAAAATAGTGTTTCGAACCGCCTTCGACGGGCCAGCAACCGCCACTGGGATAGTTATTCGCACTGAAGTTAAAATCGGTAATCCAGTCCGCCAATCCACTTGGTTGCCCCAAGCCGTTCGAGAACAGCAACCGCGGAAAGTAGCTGTAACTTCCTTCTTCATCGAGCAAATTACTAATGCGCTCATCCACATGGCTGAAGGTGAAACCCGCGCCCACCAGATGATGGCGACGAACCAGCATAAGACGATCGCCAATCTCCTGCCTGCGCTCGTCTGGATAAGCCTGACGATTCATGCTGCGCGACGTGCCAAATGTGAATCCATCCGGCGCGATCTGCACCTGCGGCGCATAGCCTCCCGGCCCGGTTGCGGGTTCCTGCGCAAGCGGCTGCTGAGCGATCTCTGATTCAAAGTCGCGGCTGTATTGTGCTCGCAATTCATGGATCACTCGCGGCCCAATGCTTACCTGCCACCGCGCCAGCACCGAATCCACGCGGGTATTGTCATTGCCAAAACTGGCAAGCCCGCGCGCCACCACTGCCTGCGTCTGCACGCCAGCAGGAGAGTTCCAGCGCATGCGGTTGTACTGCACGCTCGCATGCTGCCGCCCCCGCACCCAATCCAGCTTGGGGAAGTTCACCGTCTGGTTGCCCTGCCGCGGAAGCGTTCCACCCAGCGAACTGAGATAGCCGAGCGCAGCATTGATCTTTGCTGTCGTAAGCCCGCGATTGTTCCGCAGCAGCGCTGTCTGATTTGCGATCAGCGAGTAAAACTGCGGGCTTTGCGGCGTGGATGCCGCAGGAAAATTATGATGCTGCTGATCGAACGCATAGAAGTAAAAGAGCTTGCCGCCAAAGACAGAGTTGCGCCCTGCGACCGTAGCCGGGCCGCTGATGGAGCCGCCCCATTGCTGTCGCACATCGAGCGGCTTTACCAAAGAAACCGACGCAGTTGCAGTTGTCATGTTGAACGATGTAACAGTAGAGAACGGATTGTGCGCGGCCAGACGATCATCGCGCAGCGAATAAAACGCAGAGCCATGCAGCAACTGACCGCCGGAGCGCGTGACCATGTTCACTGTACCACCCGCTGGTCCGCCATACTGCGGCGCGTAGTTTGACGCCAACACCTGAAACTCGTGCACTGATTCCTGGGTGAATGTATACGCTGCGCGGGTGCGGCCGCGATTCGTGGCGAAGAACTCCTGGTTGTCGTCGCCGCCATCGATCAGGTTGTTGTTCAGAATCGATGGCATGCCGCGAAAGGAGATCAGGCCTCGTCCCGGCGCATCCTGGCTCGCCCCCGGAAGCACCAGTGCCAGGCTCGGCCAGCGTCTGCCATCAGCAGGCAGCGCGCGAATCTCCTGCAACGTGATCTGGCTGGACGGCGCACTACTCGCTGCGTTGATTGGACGATCAACAAGCGTGCCGGCCTCTGTATGCGGCGCCTTCTTCCGCGCCAGACGCACTCTCACCACCGCCAATTCGCCCACATGCACGCCAACACTTGCCTGCAACACCACAAAACCCGGCACCACAATGCGCAGCATGTATTCGCCCGGTAGTAGGGCTGGAAGCTGGAATTGCCCACGCGCATCGCTGCCCGTGCTGATCTCCGCCGCAGTCTCTTTGTTCGTCGCCACAATTACCACATCAGCCAGCACGGCACCGCGCACATCGGTCACAGTGCCGGCGAGTCCGCCATCGGCAGCAGATTGTCCATGAACCTTAATTGTGATGCTGCAGAGAAATACGATAACCAACAGCGCATACGTTATACGAAATATTTTGATAGTTACTGCACAGCGCGGCACGCGTTTCCCCCTACGGCGCTCCGGGCCACCGGCGATGCCGGCGCGAAGCGAGCTTACACAGCAGGGGATAGACGGGCCCGTACGCAGCAAAATAAATACAGCCGCGAACAAAACGTGTGCTGAGATCGAGAGCAGATTATCGCGAATGGCGGCAAATAGGAAGCCGCAAGTTTAATGTTCGCGCATGATAAGCAGCGACACGCTTAAAAATAAAGGCGGCAACCGAAGTTGCCGCCTTCCTGATTCAGTTTGGAACCGGTCTAGAAGTTGAACTTCGCGCCGATTTCAATCTGCCGCGGCGTGTAGAGGAAGCCGCTGTTGTTGGTGCTGGACGGTGTTCCAAACGCCGGCACGTAGGTAAGAGTAGTCACGCAAGCTGGAGCTGTCGGATTTGTCTGGCAAGTCGCATTGCTTCCCAGCAGGGTAGCCGCTGTGCCCACGTTGTACTCCGTCGAGTTGACTGCGCTCCAGTTCTGGTGGTTGGCAATGTTGAACACGTTCGCCAGCAACACCAGGTTGTAGCGGTCAGTGAACGAGATCTGCTTCTGCACGCGTACATCGTCGACGATCACACGGGCCATAGTGTGGCTGTTGCGTCCCCCTACTGGGAAGTAGGACGTTACAGCTGCACCATTCCAACCAGTGAAGTTCGTCGGCATGTTGGTGTTGAAGCGCGATCCCTGCAATCCACCCGAGTATGGAAGACCGCTCTGGAACTGGAAGCTGTCGTTGATGCTCCAGTCGTTCGCGATGTAGCCTACCCAGCTTCCGGTCCGAGCAACCTTCGGGAAGGTATACAGCACATACCCAGCAACGCGGTTCGGAATATTGTTGTTGGCATTGCCGTAGTTGCTCCGTGCGTTCGCGTACGGATCCAGCCAGTTCTCAGTCGTCGTGCTGGTCTGTGCGTTTTGCGCAAAGTCCAGTGCGTGAGACCAGGTGTAGTTGATGTCAAACTGGATGCTGCGCAGCGCGTGGTTTTGCAGCTCAAACGACACTGCGTCGTAGCTGGAGTTGATGTTGCTCTTCACTGCCGTGATGCCCTGGAATGCGGCAGCGGCATACGATGTGTATTGCGGAGCAAAGACCGTCTTTCCAGCATAGGGGCCGCCGGAGAAGGTGATTGCCTGGTTGTTGATCGTCGCGGGGTTCAGGTTGGTATTGATGAAGTTCGGCAGTTCGCGGCCCAGTGCTCCCATGTAGGCAAGCGTGAAGACAGTGCCCTTGCCCATTTCCTGCTGCAGAATCAGGTCGAACTCATGCACCATCGGGTTCTGCAGGTTCTTGTCCAGATAGAAAGCAGACGGCGTAGACAACGAGCCGCTGGTTACGAGGTTCGGGAACACCGGCGATACCGTCGAGCCTGCGGTCGGCGAGAAGTTCGACGTGTACTGCCCCGACGTCATACCGCTATTCAGCTGCGCGTTCAGGATGGTGCCGTTCAGTACGCGGCCATAGTACATACCGTAGCCACCACGCACCACAGTCTTACCTGTGCCGAATACATCAAAGGCAAAACCAATGCGCGGACCAAAGTTGTTCTTGTCCTGGGGCCGGTTCGTAGTCTGCGGAATCGCCGGGTTGACAAGGTTGGCCGCTTCCTGCGGAATCACTTCGAAGTCATAGCGGAGGCCAAGCTCCAACGTCAGGCGCGGCGAGAACTTCCAGTTATCCTGCACGAAGGCAGACCAGTCCAACGTCGTGATAGCGAACTGCGGAGTGCCGAAGCCTTGCTGGAAGCTCGAGAAGCACTGGTATGTGCCTTGCAGCTTGCCCGTCGTGTCGCAGGTTCCAGTGCCTGAAGTGGCGGTTGGGCTGATCAGGTGCGCATACAGGTCAGACAGGTAGTTGCCTGGGTTGCCGTACGCGTACACGCTATTGTTCTCATACAGGTTGTTGAGGTTATCCCAGTTGTGCAGGACGTCTCCGCCGAACTTGATGGAGTGGTTATGGTAGTTCCAGTATGCTGTGTCGGCTATCTGCCACTTGCGCTCATCCGGCAACGCAGTGCGATAGCTGTAATAGGGCGAGCCCAGCGCGAATGTTCCGGTGCCGATTGACGACACGTACGGCACATTGTTACCGCCAACAAGGTTCTGATTGGTGGAGTTCGGCCCAGTGCTTCCAACGAGGTTGGCCTTCGTGTATGCACTGTAAGGCTGCTGCGTTTCAGGCAGAACTTCACGCCCATATTGATACAGGATTTCGTTGGTGATGCTGTTGGTGATGACACTGGTCAGCTTTGCCACGCCATACTGTACGTGCACAAAGTCGTTACCCTGGGAGTCCACCGCATAGGCCACAACTGGCGCCGTCTGCACGCCGCCCGGGGAATCCCAGTTCAAGCGGTGGTAGAGCAGGCTTAGGTGTTCCTTGGAGTTAATCTGCCAATCCACCTTCGGCGTGTTGATCTCCTGGTAGCCGGTGCGGCTCACAGAACCCAGGTCACTGATAAGACCCACAATGCCGCCAAAGTTGGTCGTCAGCCCGGGTATGCCCGTGCCGCTGGTGAAAGCTGTCACCCCGGCGCCATATGAGGTCAGATGAAAGCGGGCTGCCAACTGGCAAGCGCTCAAGTCAGGCTGAGTGGCCGCTGGTGCGCCCCCCGGAACCACAATTCCGCCGGTTACCAGGTTGCAGGTATAGATGTTTGAGCCGATCGTGTAGGTGGTTGCAGACGTTGCTGCATCCGGCAGGGCAAAGAACGTAGATGGCGTAGAGGGCGCGCCTACTGCCGGGAAGATACGGCTGTGCTGATCATAGGTGTAAGTGAAGAACACCTTATCCTTGATAATTGGTCCGCCCACCGTGAAACCGTAGATCTTGCGCAGATCCTTGGGCTTGATATGGATAGTGCTGAAGCTTGTAGGAACCGGAGTGCCGACAGCAATCGTCTGCGTGGTCTGGTTGTTGAATGCGTTCCACTTGCTCTGGCGGTCATAGAAATACAGCTGCCCGTGGAGTACATTAGTGCCGCTCTTGGTGACCGAGTTGATCGATGCGCCGGCTGCGCGGCCAAACTCTGCCGAGTACACGCCGGTATTGACCGTGAACTCGCGAACTGCGTTCTCTGATGTGGAATACGCTTCACGTGTACGGCCACGCTCTTCAGAGAAGTACGCATCATTATCATCTGCACCGTCGATCTCGACATTGTTCAGCAGTTCACTGATGCCACGGACCGAAACCAGGCCGAAACCGCTGGAGTTCGATACCACGCCCGGCGTGGTCATCGCCAGCGAAGACCAGCGCTTGTTGTTCATCGGAATGTTCTGGATTGCAACCTGATTAAGGTTGGAGGCGAAGTCCGGCGATTCAAAGTTGATGACCGGAGCTTGAGCAACAACCTCTACCGTGGTGCTCTCTGCACCGGCGGAGAGTGTCGGGACCAGGTTGGTCGTTTGACCGACCTGCACCGTCACTTTGGTCGCATGATAGGCATTGAAGCCCGGAGCGCTGACGGTCACCGTGTAGGTGCCCGGCTCCAGCAGGGGGGCCTTATAGAAACCATCGCTGCCAGAGGTCAGCTTGATTTCGGCATTGGTACCGTCATTGTGGATCACCACAGTGGCACCGGAAACGACTGCGTTGGTCTTGTCGAAGACCGTACCGGAGATCGAGCCCTGCGTGGTCGACTGCGCATTGGCGCGAAGACATACGGCCAGACAGACGAGGAACAGAACGAGGCTAAAGCGCTTGAAGTTCTTGCTGAACATTTTGGCTCTCCTAAGACTTCTAAATACGCACAGCGCGAAATCGCGCTAACTGCTGAACAAATAACGGCTATAAGGTCGCTGCAGGCTAAATTAAACC
Source organism: Acidobacteriaceae bacterium (assembly GCA_031296355.1). The sequence continues at coordinate 3,151 of JARLFX010000054.1, read as the reverse complement.
CTGCAATTGGCGCGCGGCATGTTTGCCTTGCGTCGTCAAAAAAATGAGATCCCCTTCGGCCACGCTCTGCCGAGAGAGGTTCAAGTTGCTGTATGGAGGTAATCCTAACCTGCTTCCGTTACACTGGGAAGTGAAAAGTGTGTGACAAATAAGATGTTTATAGATGAAGCCCATATACGAATTAAGGCAGGCGACGGCGGTAACGGCTGCATGGCCTTCCGTCGCGAGAAGTTTGTTCCCAAGGGCGGCCCTTCCGGCGGCGACGGCGGCAAGGGCGGCGACATCTTTATGGAGTCGTCACTCTCCCACAACACCCTGATCCACTTCCGCTATAATCCTGAATACAAAGCAGATAGAGGCCGTCACGGTGAGGGTTCCAACTGCTCTGGCCGCGAAGGGATCGACACGGTCCTCAAGGTTCCCGTCGGCACTCTTCTCTATGACGAGGAGACAGGAGAGCTGATTCACGACTTCAGCCACTCCAGCGAACGCATTGTGGTAGCACACGGTGGGCGCGGTGGACGCGGCAATCAGCATTTTGCTACCTCTACACATCAGGCCCCACGTGAGCACGAACTGGGTCGCCCCGGTGAGCAGCGCAACTACCGCCTGGAATTAAAGCTGCTGGCCGACGCCGGACTGGTGGGCTATCCCAATGCGGGAAAATCTACGCTGATCTCGCGCGTCTCCGCTGCCCGCCCCAAGATCGCCGACTACCCGTTCACCACGCTGGAACCCCAGCTTGGCGTGGTCTCCATTGGGGAATGGCCGCACGAGGAGAGCTTCGTGATCGCCGATCTGCCCGGACTGATTGAGGGTGCGCATCTCGGCGCCGGCCTCGGCGTGCAGTTTCTGAAGCATATTGAGCGCACCAGCCTGGTTATCCATCTGGTCGACGTCTCTGACGCAAGTGGCCGCCCAAACCCAGTGGAAGACTTCAATGTCATCCAGAACGAGCTCATCAGCTTTGGCCACGGCGTGGAGAACAAACCCGTGATCGTGGTCGCATCCAAGATCGAGATCGCCAACCCTGACAAGCTGAAGAAGCTGAAGGCCATGGCGAAGCGCAAAAAGCTGCCATTCTTCGCACTCTCTGCCGTTACCGGAGAGGGCATTGAGGACTTCAAGTACGAGATTGGCCGCCAGGTTCGCGCCTTGCGCCCGGTCGAGAAGCCAGTCAAGGCGGGCGCAGCAGGAGAGGGGCGCTAATCCCGTGCGGATTGCGCTCTTCGGCGGCACATTTGACCCGCCACACTGCGGACACATCGCCATCGCACAGGCTGCGGCGGATGCTTTCCAGCTGGATCGCGTGCTTTTTACTCCAGCAGGCCGTCAGCCGCTCAAGCCCAACGCGACCTACGCCAGCTTTGCTGATCGCCTGGGAATGGTTGAGCTTGCCGTTCAGGCAGACGCGCGCTTTGCCGTCAGCACGCTGGATGAACCTCTGGCCGATGGCTCCGCCAACTACACGGTGGATACATTGGCCACACTTGCCGACGGTCTCAACTCCGGCGACCAGCTCTTCTGCATTACCGGGGCAGATGCCTTTCTGGATCTGCATCGCTGGCGCGAGCCGGAACGCCTGCTGACCCTGGCAGAGTGGATCGTGGTCAGCCGGCCCGGCTTTCCCATGGAATCACTCGCTAAACTCACCCTGCTGCCACCCGAATTTGCCCGCGTACACCTACTGGAGACCGTCCACCAGAATGTCTCTGCCACACGGCTGCGCGAGGCAATCGCCGCAGGCCTCAATGTGGATGCCGATCTGCCTCCCGGCGTAGGCCTCTACATCCGCCAACAGCATCTATATATTTAGCTGGCAAAATAAACCGGGACGTACGCAAAGCAATCCGCCTCGCATACAGCACCCGCGATACCATAAAGACAGCACTGAAAGAGAGTTCACACACGCATGCCATCGTTAGACATTAAACGCCAGGTTCTCGCCGCAGCAGCCGCCGCTGAGGACAAGAAGGCCGAAGACATCCGCATCCTCGCGCTCGACCCCTCCGAGTCGTCGCTGACTGACTACTTCATCATCTGCAACGGCACCAACGAGCGCCAGAACGTCGCCATCAGCGACGAGATCGACGCGCGCATGAAGCGCGAGTTCGGCACCTACGCCAACTCCGTCGAGGGCCGCCGCCAGGGTGAATGGATATTGATGGACTACGTCGACTTCGTCGTCCACATCTTCTCGCCGGAGAAGCGCCACTACTATGGCCTCGAACGCCTGCGGAAGTCCGCCATGCTGGTCAGCATGGAAGCGCTGAATTCAGAGCTGAACGCCCGGGTGCAGGCCGCCCGCGTTGCTAAACCTGCCCCAGCGAAGAAAGCCGTCGCCGTGAAGAAGGCTGCCAAGGCCCCAGCAAAGAAGGCTGTCGCCAAAAAGGTACCCGCAAAGTCAGTTGCGAAGAAAGTCGCCGCCAAAGCGCCCGCCAAGAAGGCCGTAGCGAAAAAAGTAGTTGCGAAAAAGACCGTAAAGGTCCCGGCGAAGAAAGTCATCGCCAAGGCCGTCAAGGAAGTCGCTGCAAAGCCTGCGAAAAAGAAGAAGTAGCAGGGAAGCCGCACTCCATGAAGCTCCATCTGGCCGCCATCAGCCCGCAACGCAGCCGCGCCAAGAAGAGCGAGCTGGACGGTCTGCTTGCTGACTACGTGGAACGCATCGCGCGCTACTACCCATGCGAGGTGCGGCTCTTCGCATCCGAGGCGGCTCTCTTCGACTTCGCCCAGAAGAGCTCTGCCCGCACCCCGCTGCATCTCATTCTGCTGGATAGCCTTGGCAAGCAGTTCGCCTCCACCGAATTCGCTGCTCAAATGGGCAAGCTGCGCGATAGCGGCACCCAGCAGGTCCTCTTCGCGGTGGGCCCGGCCGACGGCTGGACGCCGGAATCCCGCAAACAGGCCCAGCTTCTGCTCTCCCTGGGTGCCATGACGCTGCCCCACGAACTTGCGCGCGTCGTGCTGGCCGAGCAGGTCTACCGCGCCTGCACCATTCTTGCCGGACACCCCTATCACTCCGGCCATTAGCCGCGCCGCAAAGCCTGCAATACAATGAGGAAGCCCCAGACGGGAAGGGAAGCATGAGCTGGTTTAAGCGCGAAGACAACGAGATTGTGACGGACAATACCAAGACCGTCCGCACCGAAGG
>JARLFX010000378.1 GCA_031296355.1 Acidobacteriaceae bacterium | reverse complement strand
TCGACGAATTCTGCAAAGCCGGGGTCGAAGGTAAAGATGACATCGTGAGGATATCCCGCATGACCGAGCGCGGTGTGTGTGCCGTGGCGTGAGCGGCCATAGGCTGCCATGAGGTCAAGATTGATGGTGTAGGCGAGCGGATGTGCCTTCTGCTGGGCGGGGTCGCTCAGGAGTTTGATATCTGACCAGGCTCCGGTGCCGGTAAAACCATGATCGAGCAATAGAGTGTGCGCAGCGGCTGCCCATTGCTGCTGAGCACCGAAGTGTTGGGCGAGCTCCTCCTGCTGGTGTGATGAGGTGCCGGGCGCCACATCGTTGACGCCGACGTGCAGGAAGAGATAGCCGTCGGGGTCAACGCTCCACCAGCGGCCATCGATCTTGCGCACGGTGTAGAAGCCGGTGGCGGCGACGCGATGATCACGGCGGCCACCATAACGGCTGAGCGGAATTGTCTTTGGGTGATAGCCGGGCAACTGCGGCAGAGTGCGCGTAGCCATCGGCTTCCAATCAAGATAGGTGCTGGGGCCGTTGCTCTGGTATACGGCCTGACGAACATCTACCGTGAGTGGCGCAATAGTTTGTGCACGGGTGATGTGAGGCAGGAACGCGAGAGCCAGAATGCAGAGCGCGGAACGGTTCATGGACGCACCAGATCGCGTGCGGAAATTGGAAGTGCGAGGCTATACAGCGTTGTACGCGAGCTGAAATAGAGTGTTGTACCGGAGATTGCGAGCGAGACAGGGCGCTCTGGCGTACGTATATAGCCAAGCTGATGGCCGGCACGATCGTAGAGGTAGAGTTCACCATTGGCGAGGTATGTGATGCCGATTGTAGCGTCAATGATTAGAGCATCCCCGCCGCGCGGTGCAAAATGTGTCATAGCCAAATGCGGTGGAGCTGTGGTCTGAACTGTGACACTTTTGGTGGATTGATCGGCTTCGCTGGTGATGAGAATGGGTTCACCCGGAACTGCACGTGCCAAGCCAGTTGAGTTTCGCAGGAGGAATGCATTTGATTCAGCTGGAAGCTGTAGATCAGGCTCGATGGGGAAGACTTGCGAAGATGCAATCAGATTCTGCAGGCTGAGGAAATCGGAGCGGATAGCTGTGGGTAGAAGCGTGGGTTTGATTGCGAATGGTTGCACAGGCAGTTCATGCGATGGCGTACCGAGAATCAATGCATTCGTGCCACGCTGGCCAAAGGTCAGCAGCAACGGTGGGGCGTCTGCATTTGGCATATAGATTTCACGCGGTGAAATGGTGCTGGTGCTGAGTGTTTGCGGAGAGCCCACGCCGTTCCAGCGATAGATGACGGGCTGAGGCAGGTCGAGGAACGTAAGGGAGCCATCGGATGCGGTGCTGAGGCTGGAAAGATTGGTGAATCCAGAGAGCCGCTTTTGAATGAGTGGCGAAGAGGGTAGTGGAGGTGGAGGCTCTGCTTGAAGGACCCATGTATTGAAGATGCGAGAGCGGATGGTAAAGCTATCTGGAGTGCCACCGGTGATGGTGCTGTCAAAGGCGAAGCGGGAGCCGCTATAGCTATGCACGTTATAGAAGCCGAGAGCCTGCGCGTGATCGATCTCGATCGCGCGGGGAGCGGGAATCCGTGAGCGGGAGACGCGATAGATGGCGAGGTTGAAGAAATTCAGGTTACTGGAGTTGCGAATGAGCAGGGGGAGGGCGTGCGATCCTTCCACTTCTTCTTCCTCCGTCTGTAGACCGTAGAAGTTCCAGTGATGAACGTGATCGAGAATGATCTCGTTGCGGAGATGATGTTCTGCCGAGAGGAGATAGACGTGGCCGGGGACGCTGGTGTTCTGGATGGCGATGCCGGCGGAGGCATAAGTGCTGGGTGTCCAGAGATTGCGCAGTGTGCCACCGCCTCCGCGGACGATGAGGCTGGGTTGTTCAGATCCCCATACGCTGTTCGGATCAGGATCGGCAGTGCGTTCGGCGTTGTAAGCAGGCCGGCTCCGATGATTTGGGAGCAGAGTGCCATGGCCGCCGAGAAAGCGAACATCATCAAGCAGAGAATGGGGGCCAGAACGCCATAGCAGCGCCGTAGCGCGGTTGTTGACACCCCCGGTAGAGACACCTATGCCGGACACGATAGCGGCGTCTCCGGGCGACGTGGAGAGCAGCGCCAGCGGGTTGCCGGGGGGCGCGAAGGCGGGGGTATTATCGGGCAGATCAAGCAGCGTGGCGCTGGGATGAAGGCCGATGAGGACAGCATTGCGCGGAAGCTGAAGGGGCGCAGTGATGCGATAGCGGCCAGTGGGCACGTAAAGGGGGCGGTGCGATGCAAGCGCACCGCGGAAGGCGTCGGTATCGTCGGTGTTGCCGTCGCCCGCTGCACCAAAGCTGCGTATGCTGACCCACGTGGCCGGTGGCGGGAGCGGTGGAATATCGGTGGCTGGAACGGGGGGCAGCACAGAGACGGCATGCATATGCGATTCCAGGGTGAGACTGCCGGTGTCGTCCTGATCTTCGCCGGAGGCCGTGAGCCTGAGGCCGAAACGGAGCGACGTGACCACGTACAGCTTGCCAGGAGCAAGCAGAGGAGGTTGCAGCGGAAGCGAGAGCAGAGTTGCAACATGGCGGCAGCGGAGTTGATTGGCGATCAGGCCGGTGCGGCGGTTGGTGACGTCTCCCAGGAAGATGGCGGTGCCGGTAATCTCGCTCAGGGTGGATTGGATTATTACGATCTGATCGACGTGCGGAGGCTCTACCAGAAGTGCCGTGGGAACGTGATCGATCTGCAGGCGAACCAGCGTGGGCCGTGCCGAACTGGAACGGATGGCCGCCACGCGCTGACCAGAGAGGTGTGAATCCATCAGGACAAATGGCCAGGTAGGCGCGGTGAGGCCCGTGTAGATGCCGTAGTCGCCACCGATGAGCTCGAGATTGGTCATCAGGTTGCCAGCATCTTCGATGGCAGCAAAGGCGGAGCCAGCCTGAATGCGCAGATGCGAAAGGTAGCTATGCTGTGCGACATGGAAGCGCACGCCGACTGCGGAGGGATTGCCTTCACCAATCTCCATGTCGATATTGGACATGGCGCTGTAGAAGGTGCTGGCGGTGCCGTTGGGTGCGTGTGCGGCGGGATCAACGGGGCGCTCGCTGCAAAATTCCACCATGAAGCGGTGTGAGGTTCCGCTGAAGCCCGGTGTGCCGGGTGCGAGCACCAGCACGGGGCGGTGCGCACCGTAGCCGATCAGGCGAATGCCGGCCCAGACGTGCAGTGTATCGCTGACGAGGTAGCGGCCTTCGGGGATGAAGAGAATGCCCTGGCGCTGAGTGGACTGGACGTGGTCGATCGCGGCTTGTAACGCGGCAGTGTCATCACCCACTCCATCGGCATGCACAGGGAAGGCCTCGCGGGTGAGGTAAACGGCGCGGGGGTCCTGCAGCTTGACGGGATATAGGGAAGTGGACGCTACGGCTGACGCGGCAGCGTACAGGCAGAGGCCTGCGCATACCCAGCGCAGGATGGCGCGTGGCATAGACCAGGTCGTCACTGCGGGCAGAGAGATCAAAGATATAGCCTTGGTTGCAGGGCACCATGATACTGCTCCAGCTATCCGCCTGAACAGCGATTAAGGAGCTGGGTTTGCAGGCGGGGCAGGCTTCGCCGGACGGAGGGCAAGTGATAGGAAACCCAGGATGTCCTTGAGATTGTCTGCAAAGAACTGCGGCTTCTGCCAGTAGGTATGGGGGCCGTCTTTTGCCGTGAAGAAGCGAACTGGAACCTTGCTGGCGCGGAGAGCGGTTACAAAGGCTTCAGCCTGGGGAAAGGGCACGGTTGCATCCGCGGTGCCATGACCAACAAAGAAGGGCGGTGCGCCCGCGTGAACATGGCTTAGTGGGGAAGCGTCTTTGCAGACGTCGGGGAGCGATGTACAGGGACCTCCGAGGTATTCGGTGACCATGTGACTCTTGTCGCCGAGCGCGGTGAGATCGAGCACGCCATTCAGAATGATTGCCGCGCGTACCCGTGTGCTTGTGGTCGAGGTAATTGCAGGGCTGGCGGGAACGGTGACGTCTGCGGGATTCAATGCAACCAGCGCGGCCAGCTCGCCGCCAGCAGAGCTGCCAGCCACGGCGATACGGGCAGGGTCGAGATGCAGCTCGGCGGCGTGATCGCGCATGTAGCGCAGAGCTGCGAGCGATTCATGGAACGAAGCTGGGTAGTGCACGGGGTCAACGTCGTAGTCGATGGTGAAGCCGAGGTAGCCCTGATTGGCGAGCTCCTTGATGAGCTTGATCATCTGATAGCGATCACCATTGATCCAGCCGCCTCCGTGAATGAAAAGGATGGCAGGGAACGGGCCGGCTCCGTTGGGGATGTAGGCGTCAGCTTTCAGCGGACCGGCTGCACCCTGGGTATACGGGATACCTGACTTGGTGGTGTAGTTCGCCAGTGCCGCAGGTGCTGTGGGCGTGGGAGCCTGTGCGTGCAGGGAGGCAGCGGCGAAGGCGAAGAGGATGTAGCAGGCGAAATGACGGACAGTTGGGCGCATCAGTCTCCGTAACTATTTTGCACGGGTGTCAAAGTAATCGGCGAGCGCGTACGCATTGGAGTTGAGCTGGCCCATGCGCTCGATCAGTGGAAGGTATTGCTGATAGTTAATATTGACGATGCCCTTGTTGGCGTCGCGGTTGGAAAGCTCCGCATGTGGATCGTTGGGGTCGTTGTCCTGATACTTGAACCAGTGCCAGCCCACAATGGATTTTGATTCGATGAGTTTGAGGGCGTAGTTCTGATAGAAGGCTCCGCGCTGGGCTTGAGTTGCCACCAGCCAGCCAGCGCCAGTCTTGTTTGGCATGCCAGAGTCGGCGCCCTTTACGTACCATTCAGTTATGATCTCCGGCTTACCGGATTCGCGCTCCCACATGGCCATTAGCTTGTCATCCGGCGTCCACGAATTGTAGTAGTTGATCGAGATGGCATCAGCGTATTTTCCGAGAGACTGCAATACCTCAGGGCACTCCTTGCTCTTGCCGGTGATGCGGGAGCCGATATACATGTGGTGCGGATCGTACTTGTGGATGGCCGCAGAGACGATGGAGTAGTAGCGATCAGTTTCGTAGGCGAGAAACTGCTTGCGCAGATCGTCGTTGGGATGGCTGGCATGGTGCTCGTCCATCCACGCTTGCGCGGCGAGGTAGCCGGGCTCGGTATGGGGCAGGGAGAGATAGCCATCGAGATTGCTGCGGTTGAGCGGCATTTCGTTATCAGAGAAGTAGCCGAAGAGCGCGGGATCATTGGCGTACTGGGCCAGCGCTTTTGCCGCGTGATCTACAAATTCGGGGAACTTAGGATCGAATGTGAAGATGACATCATTCAAATAGCCGGCATGTCCGGGAACCGAGTGCAGGCCGCCGCGCTGTTTGCCGTATGACGCCATGAAGTCAAGATTAAGGGTGTAGGCGATGGGATGCGTGGACTGCAACGAAGAGTTGCGGATGAGATCAAGATTGCTCCATGCACCGGCGCCATTGAATCCGCGCTGGAGCAGCATAGCGTGGGTCTTTGTCATCCATGTTTCGGAGGTGCCATATGTACGGGCGAGAGCAGCTTTGGCGTTGGGTGATCCGCTGGGGCCGAGGTTGACCACGGCCATGTGGAAGTAAGCATGGCCTTCAGGGTCGATTGCCCACCAGCGGTCGCCAATTTTTTTGGTGTAAAAGTAGCCGGTAGCGGTCGCTGAGATATCGGTGCGGCCACCCCACTTGTCGGTCGGAATGGCTTTGGACACGAAGCCTTCAAGTTGCTCGATGACCCGCGTACTGTGCGCTTGCGGTGAGCTCCAGCTCTCTTTGCCGTCAGCGTGATCGACTTTCGTGGCCTCGATGGAGATGCTGTACTCTTTTGTGCCGTTGTAGAACGAGGCGCTCGCTTTTGCAGGCGCTGGCGCGGGTGCAGCGGGGGCCGCTGGAGACGGATTGGCATTTGCAGCCAGAGTGAGATCGGCCGAGAGCGGAAGATGATCGGATGCGTCGCCGGCAAGGATGGTGAATTTGCCGGGATCGACCTGCCAGCGATGCGCAGATTCACTCCAGTAGGCAAAGGCGCGGCGATCCAGCGTGAATTCAAGATGAGCGGCTTCCTTCGGCGCGAGATGGACCTTGCGGAAAGCCTTGAGCTCTTCGACGGGCCGTTTGACGGTGGCGGAGGGGTCGCTGACATAGACCTGCACCGCATCGCCTCCAGCACGCGTGCCGGTGTTCTTTACGTCGAACGAGACAACGACACCCTGCGGCGTGTTCTCAACATTGAGATGCGAGAAGCCGAAGCTGGTATAGGAGAGACCATAGCCAAAGGGGAAGAGCGGTTTAATCTGCGAGCCGGCGTAGTAGCGGTAGCCGAGGAAGACGCCTTCGGTGAGTTTGATCTGCGGATGCTCGGGCGTGGAATCTGCATTCGGGAAGTATGAGTTATGCGCCGGGTTATCAGCGAAGCTGCGTTCGATGCTGATGGGCAGATGGCCCTCTGGATTTGCGCTACCGAAGAGCATGCTGGCGAGGGCAGGCGCACCTTCTTCCCCGGGATACCAGAGATGGAAGACCGCGGGGACATGATCGATCCACGGCGTCATCTCAAAGCCGCCGCCCGCATCGACCGCGACGATGGTGTGAGGATTGACCGCGGCGATTGCCTGGATGAGCTCACTCTGACCGCCGGGGAGAGTGAACGAACGGTCGAAGCCTTCGCCCTCGGTGTGCGCATCGTACCCGGCGGCGATGAGAACAGCGTCTGCCTTCGCGGCCAGAGCTTTGGCTTCATCGCTGACGAGTGTGGCGACTGGGCGCAGGCCGAGGCCAATGCTCTCAGGGTTCTTGCTGAAGTGGGCAGAGAGTTCAAGATGCAAGGGGTGCGACGGGTCGCCCGGCACGACGGTGGAGATGATGGGGTGGCCTTCCGGCTTCAAGATGGAAAGCACCTGCTTGCCATCGACGGTGAGGATGACGGAATCCTGCGTGCCGGTGGCGACAAAGATGAGAACAGGGCCAGCGGTTTGCGGAGTATAGTCTGCCACCCAGAGCCCGCTGTGAGCGGCGGAGGGAGTCTTGGAGGGGTCTGCTGCGGGCGTTAGATGGTCGCGATTATGGGTGCTGTCTGGCTTTGTAGAGGGCAGCGGCGTAGTGAAGAGCTGTTCGGCGATGCCGTGATCGAAACTGGTGGTGCGGAAGATCTCTTCGACCGGCGGCAGGCCGCGAGAGTAGACCACGCCTGGGCACTTTGCCGTCGCAGGCAGCGCGGCGCGGAGGGCATCGAGGGTGCTGAGAGCAGAGACGGGAGTGACCTGGGCGCTGCCTCCGCCGCCAACGACGGGCTTATCAGCGTTGGGGCCAATGACTGCGAGCGTGCAGATAGACTTTGCATCCAGCGGAAGAAAATCATCTGCATTTTTAAGGAGGGTGATGGATTCCAATGCCACCTTGCGCGCAACCGCGCGGCTGGCAGGATCGTCCTTCGGTGTATCGAGCGTTTGAGGATGGTCAAGCCATCCCATACGGACGGCGAGCCGAAGCATGCGACGGACTTTGTCGTCGATGGTTGCCTGGGTAAGCGCGCCGCTCTTCAGGGCTGCACTCAGCGTTTGCGCCGTCATGAATTTTGCCGATGGCATTTCCAGGTCGAGCCCGCCGTTCGCGGCTGCCACGCCGTCATAGACCGAATTCCAGTCAGACATAATGACACCGGGGAAGCCCCAGTCCTGCTTGGCAATCTGGATGTTCAGCGTCTGGTTCTGCGAGGCATGCACGCCATTGATGAGGTTATAGGAGTTCATGATGGCGCCTGTATGCGCCTCGCGCACCGCGGCTTCAAACGCAGGAAGGTACAACTCGCGCAGGGTGCGCTCGTCCACAATGGAATCAAGATGGTGGCGATCGTATTCTTCGTTGTTGAGAGCGAAGTGTTTGACGGTGGCGCTGACGCCTTGCTTCTGTATGCCCTCGATATAGTTGACCGTCATGCGTGATGCGAGGAAGGGATCTTCGCCGAAGTATTCAAAATTGCGGCCGTTCATGGGTGCGCGATAGAGATTTACGCCGGGGCCGAGCAGGAAGTGCGCGCCGCGTGAGCGTGCATCGCGGCCGATGGCAACGCCTTCCTGAAAGGCCAGATCAGCGTCAAACGTAGCCGCTAGAGCAATGCCGGCGGGGTAAGCCGTGGAGGCTCCGAGATTGCGCACGCCGACGGGCCCATCGACCATGCGCAACGGCGGCAGGCCGATAGAGGGCTCGTCGTGAATGAAGAAGCCGTTGTGGCCACCAAGCATCTCCAGCTTCTTTTCGAGAGGGAGCTTGGCGAGAAGGCTTTCAACGCGCGCGTCGATTTCTGCCGCAGAAGGCGCGGCCAGCGTGCTGCTCTGCGCCTGCGCCACCGCTACCGGGAATAACAGGATGAGAAGGTAACGGCTAAGCCAACGGCAAGAGTGCAAGATGTGATCCTTTCAGGACGGAGAGTGTAAGAACCCTGAAGCGATGTTCTTTCTCCGACAGCGTTCCCGCAGTGGCTAAGGTCGCAGGAACGAGATTAAGTTTGCGGCCTTAGCCGTGGTTTCATCACACAGGTCTGCGGCCTGCAGATAAGAGGCGTGACTGCAGGTTGAAGGCCCGTGCTCATTGCGTGACGGAAACATTGATAATCGTGTTGCGAGTGATGGTTCCATCGGTGAGAGTCAACGTTACAGGGTATACGCCTACTGGCGTGGCATAGGTGTTGTTTGTCTCGGCAGGCGTCTTCAATGACCGGCCGCAACCCGTCAGGCCCAGCGGGAGAAGCATAAGAACCGCCATCATCAGCAGCGCTGGTATAGTACCGAGGCTGCGTCGCTTCATATAAATTCCCGGAACGAAAAGCAGCAGGGCAAGCGCCATCCGTGAAAGCAGTTTGAAGGGACCTGCGTCCTTTGAGGCAACCACAGGATTTACGCCAGCGAAGAACTCGACCTGCAGGACTGACGAAGCTCCGGCGGTCAAGGGGAAGAGCGCTGGAAGGAAGCGACAGATCATGTTATCCGGTAGATTGGAGCACGAAGCCGTCAGCGTTCCGGAATACCCGTTCACCGGGATGACGGTTACATTGGTGACGGTCTGTCCGCCATTCGGTACACCGACGGCGGTGAGCGGTGGTACGCCATAAAAACCATTATCTGCTCCGGTGGAAGGTTGATACACCCCGTCACCCGTGTAAATGGCGGTGAAGAGTGTGCTGGCGTAAGCGGTAGTTGTTGTGGTGAGCTGGGCGCCACTCGCTGTAACCGGCACGGTGCCGAGTGTGATCGGGCCATTTGTGAAAGTGATCGTACCCGTAGGAACTCCGTTGCCGCTAGCAGGTTTAATCAGCGCCGTAAGTGTAAGCCCGGTACCGGCGGGGGAGATGACGACTGTAAGTGAGGTAGTGGTCGCGGTGCGTGTCAACGTGAACGTCTGCGGTGTGCTTGAGCTTTGGCCATAATTACTATCGCCCGAGTATGCAGCATAAACCGTGTGCACGCCGTCTTGCAGCAGTACCAGCGCGGTCACTGTGCCGTTGCCGACAGGGAGCGTCGTGATCACGGCATTATCAACGTAAATCGAGACTATTCCCGTGGGCGCGACGGCACCCACGGTAGCTGGCGTCACTGTAGCCGCGAAGACGACACCTGTAGAAGTTTGCTGATAGGAAGAAGTAGTTACCGTGACAGCCTTGTCCACGGTGATGGAGGTCGATGCGTTGTTGCCGGCATAGATCGAATCGCCGCTGTATGCAACCGCAATGGCATGGGTGCCGACCTTAAGCGGTAGGTTGAACGTATAAGGATTGTTAGAGACAGTTACAGTCTGTGCCTTAGCGCCATCAACGTTAAGGACAAGGGTTCCTGTGGGCGCGCTGGCGCCATTGGATTGCGGCGTTAGAGTAACTGTATAAATCACGGTCTGCCCGTAGTTCGCATTGCCACTGGAGGGATAGGTCTGCGTCAACGTCACCGACGTTCGGATGATATTGACGCCAACCGCGGAAAGAGTCACGGGTACGCTTCCGCCGGATGTCGTGCTGAAGGTCACCGATGCAGACTGCGCTCCGGTGGTTGTTGGCTGGAATACAAAACTCTGCGTACACGTTGAGGTTGGGGCGAGCACCAGCCCGTCGGTGCAGGTGGCCGGAGACATGGCAGGGAATGCCGCTGCGCTGCCAGTTTCTGTATATGCAGGTGTAGACAGGGTCAGGCTTACATTGCCCGTATTGCTGAGTGTAAAGGGGGCAGGGAGGGTGGTATCGCCGATGTTTGTGGTGGCGAGATTCACGGAAGATTTTGCGCGGTTAAAGGCCGTGACCGAACTCAGGCTGGAATCCGCGAGAAACAAATTACCACGCGAGTCGGTTGCGAGACCCGTTGGCGTACCGAGAGCTGTGAGCAGCGTTGTTGACGTTCCGGAAGATGAGATGAGCAACAGCGAATTCGATGATGAATCGGTGATATACAGGCTGCCCGCAGGATCCAGGGCAACCGTGGTTGGCACAACGCCGACCGGTATAGCCACAACGACAGGCGAACTCTCAGTGGGCAGTTCGACAAGCCGCTGATTGCCGCTATCGACGATGAAAAGATTTCCGCTCGCATCGACCGCCATCCCCGTTGGCGCGTTCAATATCAGGGGGTAGACGCTTACCAGGGACGATTGGCCTGTCACCGGCGAGTACAGCAAGATGCGATTGTTCCCCGTATCTGCAACGTACATGCCGCCCAGCAGATCAGGCGCCAGGCCCTGCGGAGCGTTGAGGCCGGAGAGCGCGGTGGCTATGGCGCCGGCTGTGGAGCGCATTACCACGTTGTTGTTACTCATATCTGCGACGTACAGGTTGCCGAAGGCATCAGTTGCTGTTGCGGTCGGTTTGGTCACGCCGGTGATGATGGGCGTAGCCGTGCCACCTGCGATAGTCGTGCTCAACACGCGATGACCTGTGCCGTCAGAGAGATAGATGTTGCCCAGTTCGTCGGCTGAAACGCCGAGAGGCTGAATGCCGCTGCCGAGAGAGGTGACCGTGCCGGGATCAATCGTCAGTTGCGGCTGTGCACCGATGCCGGTAAGCGGCTCCGTGGCGACGGTGGCGGTGCTTGTGCCAATCGCAACCGAGCCCTCGCGCAGCCCTGCGGCGGACGGCTGAAACTTGACGTTGACAGTGCATACTTTGACCGCGGGTGTACCTGTGGTGGTGTTGCAGGTATCGCCTCCGGCATCGGTGTACTCGGTCGTTGCGGTGTTTGATTGCGTCGTGAACGCGGTGGTGGACGGTACGGTCGTCGAGCTATGAGCGAAGGCAAGCATCTGCGTTGCTGAACTGCCGACAGCCGTCGCGGGGAACGTATTGTTGTAATTGAAGTAGCGAATAACATTGTTGCTGCGGTCGGCAATATAGAAGTTACCCAGACTATCGAAGACCGGCGCCTGCTGCGGGTGGCTCATGTAAGCTGCCGGACCAGGACAGCCATCGCCGCGGGTATTGGTGGCTTTCGGTCCGCTGGAGCCGGCGCAATATGCGCCGCTTGTCATGGAGCTGGTCTTGCCGTTGCCAGCGATATTTACAATGTCGCCGGTTATGGGATCGACGCGCCAGACGTGATTGCTTCCGCTCCCGGTATTGAGATAGTCATC
>JARLFX010000009.1 GCA_031296355.1 Acidobacteriaceae bacterium | reverse complement strand
TTCAATTCACTCTCGACCGCCACGGCTGCCGCTCTTCGCGCCACAACCTGTTGCTGCGCACTGCGAGCCAGCGCAGCGCGCACTTCGCGAACCAGGCGGTCCGTGCCAGAGATTGCGAAGTTCACCTGCATCAGCAACGCCCCGCCCGCCTGCTGCCAGATTGAATCGGCCGCTCGTGGGTCGGCGCCCGCCATGCCTTCTTCCATCACCACCACGGCAAAATCATGCTTCCGCAGCTCGGAGATCGCTTCGCGCCGCGAGCCGGCGATCTGCACTCCGAGTTTCAACTGACGTTCCAGGACGGCTGCGCAGTTGGCAGCGCCCCCCATGGTTGTCACCAGCAGAACCGATGGTGACGCCGCGACGGTCTTGACTCGCCCATCTGCTTCCGTGGTCTCTGTTTTAGTGTTCAACACCGTACTCCTTCAGCTTGCGGTAAAGCGTTGTCTTGCCAATACCAAGTAATTTTGCCGCTAAGAGCTTGTCGCCCTGTAGTTTTTCGAGCGCACTCAGGATTGCCTGCTTCTCCAGATCCGCGATCGGCAAAACTTCCGTGGCGGCTGCTTGTCCACTCGTCGCATGACCATTAGCAGCACTTCGCGCGGTGTGGTTCCCCGCGGCCTGCGCTGCCCGGCTCATTTGCAGGCGATGCTCCTGCAACTGGCTGGGCATGTCTCCCAGATGAAGCACGGGGCCGGATGAGAGGGCGCTGGCGCGCTCGACGGCATTCTCCAGCTCGCGTACATTGCCGGGCCAGCCGTACTCTGTCATCAGCCGCAGGGTGTCGTCGGAAAAAATATAGGCAGCCTCGCCCGGACGCCGCATGCGCTCTGCAAAGTGCGCGGCCAGCATGGGGATATCCTGCTTACGCTCGCGCAGCGGCGGAATCTTGATGTTCACCACGTTGAGGCGGAAGTACAGGTCTTTGCGGAATTGCCCCTGCTCCACCATCAGGCTGAGGTTGCGATTGGTGGCGGCCAGGATGCGCGCGCGCATGGGGACAGCGTGCGTGGAACCTACCGGCCGCACCTCTTTCTCCTGCAAGGCACGCAGGAGCCTAGCCTGCAAGTCAAGTGGAAGCTCGCCGATCTCATCGAGAAAGACGGTGCCATCTTCTGCCGCCACGAGCAGGCCGTCCTTTGAGCGCGTTGCTCCGGTAAAGGCTCCCTTCACATAGCCAAACAACTCGCTTTCAACCAGCGTGGGGACAAGCGAGCCGCAATCTACCGGGATGAATGGCCTATCCGCATAGGAGCCATTGAAGTGGATAGCGCGCGCCACCAACTCTTTGCCGGTGCCGCTCTCGCCGAGGATCAGGACCGGGTGGGTGGAGTAGGCGACCTTGGAGAGGATGCGGTAGAGCTTCTCCATGGCGGGACTGCGGCCAATCAGGTTGCCCATGCCGTCTTGCGCGCGGAGCTTATCGCGCAGCCTGCGGCTGGCGAGGTCAATGTGCCGCTTCTCCGCGGCAAGCGCCAGGCTGGTTTGCAGATCGTCGAGGGCAAAGGGCTTGGGCAGATAATCATTGGCGCCGAGGCGCATGGCCTCCACCGCGGATAGCACTGTTGCAAACGCCGTCGTGACCAGCACCACCGTCTCCGGGTGCAGCAGCTTGATCTCTTCGAGGAGCGTCATGCCCTGCACGGAGCGATGGGGCAGATCCAGCAGAAGGATATCGACCCGTTGATGCTTCAGCATCTCCTGCGCCACGGCGGCATCTGCCGCGCAGTGCGCGGTGAAACCCATGTTGCGCACAATTTCGCAGCAGGCATTGCGCACGGAGTCGTCTTCATCGACGACCATCACGTGCATGGCGGCATAGTGCGGCGCACCCGTGGAGTGTGTGACCGGGGTGGTAATTTCAGCGTTAAATTGTTCGGGGGAAGTGTCGCGAATCGGTTGTACAGATGGAGTCAATGACATCAAGCCTTCCAGACACAGAGGTGAAGACAGTACTCTGCCTTCAGTAAAAAGGCTGGTCGTGGCCGGCTCCGTGCGAGTTTGCGCTCACATGTGCCGCCCATCCGCCGCCACTTAATTGAGCAGGGTATCCCCGCTCCACAGCTCTGGAAGTTGAGCCATGTTAACACATGCGAATTTTAAGCAAAAGCCACGTAGCCTGATCTGCCTGCTGTTCGCTGTGTTCGCTGCATCACTTCCGTCGCTCCCCACCCAGAATGAACGCTCCCATTCCTGCAAATACAACTGCACGACAAGCGCCAAGCTGAAACAGCGCCTTCTTGCCTTGTTTTGAAGCATTTGCGCTGACTTCCCATGGGCAGAAAGATTCCCATTTCGGGCGCAGCTCCAGAGTACTTCCAGACAAAGCCGCTCACACCCGCGTTTGGGCTGATTTTTCGCTGCGTTTCCCAAAATAAATACGATCTGCCAACAATTCCCATTTCGGAACGGCTGCGTTCCCACCCTTCAGGCCCTACAATCCTTATCATGTCTGCATCTGCGATTTCTCCTCTCTTTCGGCCCGGCGACCGTGCCGCCAACGCCCTCCGTCCCACCCGCCTGACTCCCGGCTACGTCGTGACGCCGGAGGGCTCCGTTCTGATCGAAGTGGGCAATACCCGCGTGCTGTGCAACGCGACCATCGAAACCACCGTCCCCGGATGGATGCGCAACTCCGGCCGCGGCTGGGTCACAGCCGAATACGGCATGCTGCCGCGCGCTACGCTCACCCGCACCGCGCGCGAATCGGAACGCGGCAAGATTGGCGGCCGCACGCATGAGATCCAGCGGCTGATTGGCCGCAGCCTGCGCGCGGTGATGGACCTGCAGGCGCTCGGCGAGCGCACCATCATTCTGGATTGCGATGTGCTGCAGGCCGATGGCGGCACGCGTACCGCAGCCATCACCGGAGCATGCGCCGCGCTGGCCATCGCGCTGAACAAGCTGGTCGCCGCGGGCACGCTGAAGGCTTCGCCGATGAAGCAGCTGGTGGCCGCCACCTCTGTCGGCATTGTGGATGGCCATGTGCTGCTCGACCTGGCGTACGAAGAAGATTCGCGCGCCGAAGTGGATATGAACGTGGTGATCACCGCCGACGGCGGCCTGGTGGAAGTACAGGCCACGGCGGAGCGGGAGCCTTTTTCCCGCGCCAAGATGGCGGAGATGCTGGATTTCGCCGAGGCTGGGGTGCGCAAGTTGTTGGATTTGCAGAGCGCGGCCATCGCCGAGGGGTAGTTCGACGGCAAAAAACAAGTTCCTAATGTGGTGAATCAGAGGTTCGTTGAACAAAATTAACGGTGTTCACCGGGTTGTAACTCCTTGAAAAGCAGATTCTTCGCTGCGCTCAGAATGACAGAGTATGTCCAGTGGAACTTCTGACACCGGATACCAGCGGGTTTCTTGCTGCCTGTCTCGCATGGTGGTGTGAGCCTCATCACATTGTTCTGGCAAATCTCCTATAAACTAGGGACGAATGAAAAATCTCACCTCAAACGAGAAATAGGAGCAACCGAACGATGAAGTTGACACCAGGAAAACTTGCGGGCCTGAAGGCCCTTTCTGATTCCCGCGGCGTAATCGCCGCCGCCGCGATGGACCAGCGCGGCTCTCTGCAGAAGTCGCTCTCAAAGGAACGCGGCAGCGCTGTGGACGCCTCTGCACTGGAAGAGTTCAAGTCCCTGGTCACGGAAGTCCTGACCAAGCATGCCTCGGCCATCCTGCTCGATCCCGAGTTCGGTCTGCCTGCCGCCAAGGTGCGCAATGGCAAGGGCCTTCTGCTGGCCTATGAGAAGACCGGCTATGACGCGACCACGGTTGGCCGCCTGCCTGATCTGCTGGATGTATGGAGCGTTCTCCGCATCAAGGAAGCCGGCGCGGACGCTGTCAAGATCCTGCTCTACTACACCCCTGAAGACAAGATGGAGATCAACGAGATCAAGCACGCATGGATCGAGCGCATCGGCGCCGAGTGCGAAGCGCTTGACATCGCCTTCTTCGCCGAGTTCATCTGCTACGACCACACTGGCGGCGACGAGAAGACCGTGGCCTTTGCCAAGAAGAAGCCGCTGCTCGTCTCTGGCACCATGGCCGAGTTCAGCAAGCCCCAGTACAAGATCGACGTGCTGAAGCTTGAGGTTCCCGTGAACATGGAGTTTGTGTCGGGCACCAAGTCCTTCAAGGGCCAGGAAGCCTATACCCGCGCCGAAGCCCTGCAGCACTTCAAGGATTCCGCCGGCTTCACGCACCTGCCGTTCATCTATCTGTCGGCTGGCGTATCGAACCCGACGTTCATTGAGACGCTGGAGCTCGCCAACGAGTCTGGCACCACCTACAACGGCGTTCTCTGCGGCCGCGCAACCTGGAAAGACGGCATCTCCATCTACGCGAAGCAGGGTGCAGCAGCCTTCAAGAGCTGGCTCGAGACCACCGGCGTGGAGAACATCAACAACGTGAACGCCGCTCTGAAGGGCGCACACTCCTGGCACAGCAAGGTCAGCCAGTAGTTCTAACCACCTCGCAACAAACGGAAGCCGCGGCCATGTGCCGCGGCTTTTTCTTTGTCTGTAACCAGCTTTGGGTTACTCTGTTTTACATTCATGCACAAAGCTCATCGGCTGTTTCTACTGGTTGCGATTGCTTGCCTGCTTTCCTCTGCCGCTCACGCACAAGCTGGTGTGCCCAATCACATCGCCTTCGCCGGCGCGCCGCAGTATGCACAAGCGGATCTGCTTGCGATCAGCGGTTTGAAGCCACACACGTCTCTCAACGCAGATGCGATGAATGCCGCGGCTCGTCTGCTGGCTGACACCGGCTTCTTCAGCAACATCACCTTCTCTTATGACGGATTTGCGCTGACCTATCACCTGACGCCTGCGCCTGCCAGCAATTTTCTGCCGGCGCGTTATGACAACTTTGTGTGGTGGACGCCGGATGATATCGCTACAGAGTTGCACCGGCGGCATCCGCTCTTCACCACGCTGGTGCCGCAGAGCGGAACCATGCAGGATGCGCTTATCGCCGACCTGACCAGCATGCTGGCTGCGAAAGGCGTTACTGCCACCGTGAATGCCACTCCCGGCGCCAGCGTTCCGAACAGTATGGCGGTCGATTGCGTGCACTTCGCCGTTGCCTCGCCGCCGGTACACGTGCGTACCATTCAGTTCACCGATCTCTCGCCGGAGCTTGTTGCGAAGCTTGAGGGCGTGCGCAATGCCAACCAGGGGCAGGATTATCTGGAGTCGGATACTCCCGCGGCGGTAAAGCTTTCGGCGACCGACGCGATTCAGGATGAGGGCTATCTCGATGTGACCGTGGACAACTTCCACCGCAGCGCGCCCGTGGTGGAGCCAGCGCAGGTCAGTGTTGATCTCAGCCTCAGCGTGCATCCCGGTGAGCGTTACCGCATTGCGCAGGTTGATTGGCCTGGCTCGACGCTGCTCAGTCCCGCGGATTTCAAGAAACTCTCGCGCCTGAAGGTGGGCGAGGCTCCCTCCATCACGGCACTGCGGCAGACGCGCATGTCCCTGGCCAACGCCTATACGCTGCATGGATACATGGCGGCGAAGACAAATATTGAGCCAAAGAAGGACACCGCTGCACGGCTCGTCTCCTATATCGTTACCGTGACGCCCGGCGTGCAGTACGCCTTTCACAGCATGACGCTTACCGGGGTAAACGATCAGCAGCGCGAGGACTTCATGCATGCATGGAAGATGCAGACCGGCATGCCCTACAACGGCGCCTACATACTCACCTTCCTGCATGACAACTCCGGCGTGCTGCGTTCGCTGGATGGCTACTCCCTGCAATGGAAGCAGATGGTGAACGACAACAACCACACCGTGGACGTTCAACTTACCCTGAAGAAAGGCGGCCCGCTGCAATAGAGCCCATGGCACCTACTCCCATTCAATAGTGCCTGGCGGCTTTGACGTAATGTCATACACCACGCGGTTGATGCCGAGCACTTCATTCACAATCCTGCTGGAGATGGTCTTCAGCACCTCATACGGCAGCGGCACCCAGTCTGCCGTCATGCCATCCTCGGAATGCACCGCGCGCACCGCGCAGGTGTACGCGTATGTCCGCTGGTCGCCCATCACGCCGACCGATTTCACCGGCAGCAGAACGGCGAAGCTCTGCCAGATCTTGCGATAGAGACCGGCGGCTTTGATCTCTTCCACCACGATGGCGTCGGCTTCCTGCAGCAGCGCCACGCGCTCTGCCGTGACCTCGCCCAGGATGCGCACCGCCAGTCCCGGCCCGGGGAAGGGCTGCCGCTCCAGAATCTCCTCCGGCATGCCCAGGTCGCGGCCGATGCGGCGCACTTCATCTTTGAAGAGATTGCGCAGAGGCTCGATGAGCTTCAGCTTCATCGTCGCTGGCAGGCCGCCCACGTTGTGGTGGCTCTTGATCGTCTGCGATGGGCCCTTCACGCTGGACGATTCGATCACATCGGGATAGAGCGTGCCTTGCACCAGCCACGCTACATCCGCTGCATCGCCGGTGTCGTTCAGAATCCGCGAAGCCTCGTGATCGAAGACCTCGATAAACTCGTTGCCGATAATCTTCCGCTTGGTTTCGGGATCGGTCACGCCAGCCAGCCTTCTCAGAAAGCGCTCGCTCGCGTCTGATGCAACCACGTTCAGGCCAAGCCCCTCGCGCATGGTCTTCTGCACCTTGGTGAACTCGTCTTTGCGCAGCACGCCATTGTTCACAAAGATGCAGGTGAGCTTGTCGCCAATCGCGCGCGCGACCAGCACCGCGGCAACGGAAGAATCCACACCGCCGGAGAGGCCGCAGATGGCGTGGCCATCGCCCACCTGCTCGCGAATCTTCGCCACCGTGGTCTGGATGAAGTGCTCTGGCGTCCAGTCCGCCGTGGCCCCGCAGATGCCGAGCACAAAGTTTTGCAGCAGCTCCGTCCCCTGCCTGGAATGCACGACCTCGGGATGGAACTGCACCGCCCACATCCGCCGCGCTTCGTTCGCAATGCCTGCCGTGGCGTTCGATGTCTCCGCCGTCAGCACAAATCCTTCGGGCAGCTTCTCGGCCTTATCGCCATGCGACATCCAAACCTGCAGAGTCTTCGGCAAGCCGGAGAACAGCGCCGTCTCCACCACCACGTTTACCTCAGCGTGGCCGTACTCGCGCTTGTTCGATGGCGTAACCTTGCCGCCCAGGTGATGCACCATGAACTGCAGCCCATAACAGATGCCAAGCACGGGCACGTCCATCGCAAGAATTGCCGGATCGGCGGCGGGCGCATCCGCGTCATACACACTGGATGGGCCGCCGGAAAGCACCAGCCCCAGCGGCTTGAGCGCGCGAATCTCTTCGATCTTTGCCGTACAGGGCAGCACGACGGAGAACACGTTGAACTCGCGGATACGCCGCGCAATCAGCTGCGTATACTGCGAGCCGAAATCAAGGATGACAATTGTTGAGGTTTCCACGGTACTTCTAGTGTAAACGGGCCGCACGCCAAGCTACAGCGGAAGAAGATTCGCTCTAGCTTGGGTCTTTCTGTCGGGTGTTCTTCACGCCTGTGAGCACTCCCAGGCCAGCCAGAATCAGCGCGACCACAATGATCCAATGCTCCGGCATGTGTGCCAAGTGCTCACCATAGACAAAGCCGGAGAGCACGATGAGAAATCCCGCCAGATAGAGAGCAAATGACATGAGCGTCCCTCCAAAAGAAGCACAGCTCATTGAGATGCAAAGCGCAGCCCGCGCGGGGAGAGAAATTTACGGTGCCTCGGCTTCGGCGTAGTCGGCATAGGCCACCAGCCGAGCGACATGGAAGAAATCGGACGCGACAAAGTACCAGATCGCCACGCCAACATACCACCAGCGCATAAACTCTGGCGTGGCCACGCTCTGAAACGGCAGCGGCGTGGCGGAAAAGACCATCGCCAGCACTACCAGCGCGATCTTGACGATGCCCATTACCAGGTTGATCTCGACCATGGGCCCGCGCAGCGAACGCCGCGTGACCGCCGCGCGCAGGCTGCCCGCGAAGGTGAGCCCCTCGACCGCCGCCAGCAGCGGGGAGGCAGAGAACACCCAGCTGACCACGCCCCACAGCGTAAACAGCCCAAGCGAAGCCACGATCACAATCGCAAAATACTGCACCAGGTTCGGCTCGCCACCCGCCAGCATCGGCGCCACAATCGCCCGGTGCGAAGCCCACTTCAGCGCGCCAAACCACACCGCGAAGCTCGCGCCCAGCGCCGCCAGCCGCACAATCTGCAGCGCGATCACCGTGCCCACCGTGGATTTGGGCGATATACCCGGCAGTAAACCTGTCGCCACCATCCGCCGCAGCACCAGCCCGCGCCCCACGCTGGAGACCACACACCACACCACCAGCAGCAGAGGCACAAGCCACAGGGCCGCAGCCAGCACCCCCGGCCACAGCCGCGCAGCAGCGGCGCTCAGTGCCTCTGCCGCAGCCATGGGGTCGGTAACTGTCATCTGTTCCAGGCCGAGCCCATCCAGCGGGGTAGCCGCCAGAATCCGCGCCGCCATATACCAGATCAGCAGCATCGCGGGAATGCCGAACGCCCAGCGCCACGCAACCTCAAGGGCAAGCAGCGAAGGGCGCTGACGGCAGCGCGCCAGCGTGTGCACAAAACCCTGCGTCGTCCGCGCCTCTGCCACCTATGCCACCTCTACCGTTTACGCTGCATGGGAAGAGAAAAGAGTACCTCAGGGGCTAAAGCCCCAATTCTTCTCCTATCCCCATTTCCGTGGGGCTAAAGCCCCACTCCCCCCGGCTAAAGCCGGGGGCTTAATCCAGGCAACTGCTGCCAGCAGATGTTAACACTTCTAACAAAAATGCTCTCGCTGGCTGCTTACTGACTCGATCTGCTGCTGACTTGCTGACTGCTGACTCGCTGGTTCCCTACTTCACTACGAGATTCACCAGCTTGCGCGGCACTACGATTACCTTGACTACGGTCTTGCCCTCGGCGCGCGCGATGACCTTGGCGTCTGCGGTTGCGGCGGCTTTCACTGCAGCCTCGTCGCTCTCCGCAGGAACGCGGATGACCGTGACCAGCTTGCCATTGACCTGCACGGGAATCTCGATCTCGTCTTCCTTGGCGAGTTCCGCATCGGCGACGGGCCACTCCTTGCGCAGGATGGAGCCTTCATGGCCGGTCTGCTCCCAGAGCTCTGCCGCCAGGAAGGGCGCGAATGGCGCGAGCAGCAGAATCAGGTTGCGGAAGATCTCCGCGAGCGTCTGCTGCGGAACCGTCTCCAGCTCCAGCGCGCTCTCTGACGCGTTCAACGCGTTCACCAGCTCCATGATGGCCGCGATGCAGGTGTTGAAGTGCCAGCGGCCGCTGAAGTCCAGCGTGATCTTGGCAATCGTCTGGTGCAGCTTACGCAGCAGCGCCTGCCCCTGCGGGGTCTGCGCGCCGGGCTGCGGATTCGCGTTGTGCGCCTTGACCACCGGCGCAAACTTTGTCGTGAGGCGGTAGACGCGGCTCAGGAAGCGGCTGACGCCCGCCACGCCGTCTTCCTGCCACTCCAGGTCGCGGTCCGGCGGGGCGGCGAAGAGCGCGTACATCCGCGTCGCATCCGCGCCGTAGCGCGTGATCATTTCGTCGGGCGAGACTACGTTGCCCTTCGACTTCGACATCTTGGCGCCGTTGCGGATCACCATGCCCTGCGTGAAGAGACGCGTGGCCGGCTCATCATTCTCAATCAGGCCGAGGTCGCGCATGACCTTCGTCCAGTAGCGCGAATAGATCAGGTGCAGGATCGCGTGTTCGACGCCGCCAATGTATTGGTCGATGGGGAACCAGTAGTCCGCCTTCTCTTTCGCGAAGGGCGCGGTGGTGTTCTTCGAATCCATGTAGCGGTAGAAGTACCAGCTTGAGTCGACAAAAGTGTCCATCGTGTCTGTCTCGCGCCGCGCGGGGCCACCGCACTTCGGGCACGTGGCATTCACAAACTCCGGCACGCGGCCCAGCGGCGAGCCGCCCTGCTGCGTGATCTCTACCTGCTTGGGCAGCACCACCGGCAACTGCGCTTCCGGCACGGGAACAATACCGTCCTTCTCGCAGTACACCATCGGGATGGGCGTGCCCCAATACCGCTGCCGGCTTACGCCCCAGTCCTTCAGGCGGTAGGTCGTGGTCGCCTTGCCGAAGTCCTTCTCCGCGGCCAGCGCCTGCATCTTCTTCTGCGCTTCGATGCAGCCCAGGCCGGTGAAGACGCCCGAGTCCACGAGCACTGCATCGTCCTCTGCCAGAAACGGCAGCTCCGCTTCCGCCGTTGCAGCTGTCGGCTGGATGACGCGCACAATCTTCAGGCCGTACTTCTCAGCGAATTCAAAGTCGCGCTCATCATGCGCGGGGACAGACATGATCGCGCCGGTGCCGTAGTCCGCCAGGATGTAGTTGGCAACCCAGATGGGCACGCGCTCGCCGTTGAACGGGTTCACCGCATACTGCCCGGTGAAGACGCCGTGCTTCTCAATCGCGCCGATGTCGCCGGCTTCGCGCGCAGCCTTCTGCTGCTCCAGCATCGCCGCCACATCCGCTGCGAGCTTCGGATCATTCGCCGCAAACGCCTTGGTCACCGCATGCTCCGGCGCAAGCTGCACACTGGTTGCGCCGAAGATGGTGTCGACGCGCGTGGTGAAGACCGTGATCTTTTCGCCGCTCTCCGCGGTGAAGTCGACTAAAGTGCCTTCGCTGCGACCGATCCAGTTGCGCTGCATGGTGCGGACTTTTTCCGGCCAGCCGGGGAGATTATCCAGACCATCCAGCAGCTCATCGGCATACTGCGTGATGCGGAAGAACCACTGCTCCAGGTTGCGCTGCTCCACCAGCGTGTCTTCGTGCCGCCAGCAGCAGCCGTTGACGACCTGCTCATTGGCCAGCACCGTGGCGCACTCCGGACACCAGTTCACCTTGCTCTGCTTGCGGTATGCCAGGCCCTTCTCATACATCTTGAGGAAGAACCACTGGTTCCAGCGGTAATACTCCGGCAGGCAGGTGGTGACCTCGGTGGACCAGTCGTAGCTCAGGCCCATGCGCCGCATCTGCACGCGCATGGCGGCAATGTTGGAGAGCGTCCACTCCTCGGGCTGGCGATTGTTTTTGAGGGCGGCATTCTCCGCCGGAAGACCGAAGGCGTCCCAGCCCATGGGATGCAGCACGTTGTAGCCGCGCATCCACATAAAGCGCGCCAGCGCATCGCCAATGGCATAGTTGCGCACGTGGCCCATGTGCAGCTGGCCGCTGGGGTAGGGGAGCATCTCAAGGCAATAGAACTTGGGCTTGCCGCCCGCGTGCGACTCGGCGGCGTACAGGCCGGGGTCGGCATCCCAGCGCTTCTGCCAGCGCGGCTCGATCTCAGCGGGCGTATAGCGCAGGGCGTCTTCCGCCGCCTCGCGGCGCTGGGTGCTTGCGTCGAAATTATCTTGATTTGCTGCGGTTTTCCCGCTCTGTTCGTTCGAAGACATGATGCTTCGATTGTAAATGCCTCACTGCTATTGCAGCGTGGCCGACTTTGGCGTGATATCGCGCACCTTATAGCCCTCTGGAACCTGGAACACCGATGGATCCGGGTCGGTACGGCTCAGATCGGCAACCTCCGTGGTCGTGGTTCCGATGCGCGGGTCCTGGAGGGAGTAATACAGCGCGATCTTCAGATCAGGAGAGGTCCAGGTCTCGGTGATGACTTTGAATTCGCGGTCATTCTCCTGCGCGCCGGCAGGAACGGTTTGCGTCGTGCGCTCGCCCTCGGCATATATGCCAGCGATTTGCTTGCCCGAAAGCTTCTCGCGGACAAACTCACCGTACTTTGCCTTGAATGACTCGTGATGCTCCTGGGCTTTTTTCTTTAGCTCCGCAAGCTTTTCCGGCGAGACCGGCTCCGCCGTCTTCGCTGCTGGTGCCGCCGCCGGATAGCGATACAGCATCGCGGTCTTCGACGTAGTATTCAAGGAAATGCGCTGACGTGCGACAGGGTCTTCAATGGAATCGCGCAATACCCACGAAGAGCCATCGGCTCGGATCATGGTCTTTGTCACGCGTGTGCGTCCCTGGGCATCACGGTATTTTCGCGTCTCTTCGTACGACGTAAAGCGGGTACCATCCGGGCCGGTGCGGACCGTGGTTTGCTTCTCCGTCAGCGCGAAAGGCTGCCCCGTGACCGGGGAGGATATACCAAGCGTCGCAACAGAGGGTGGCGGCAACATAAGCAGGTCAGTCATCGTGCGCGGCGCTGCTGGAGCGTTGACGGCCAGTTGTGCCGCAGCCTGTTGAGCCCCAACAACCCCAAAGGGCGTGAAGGCTGCAGCAGCAACTGCAAAACATATAACGCTATGTACACGCATTGACGTTCTCCAATCCGGCACCCATTTCTGCAACAGGAACCGTGTGCTTTTCGGGGAAGAAAGGATATGCCTGCTTCTTTCGACGAACAGTCTACGCTTCGCGTAAGCACTGGATCAAAAAAATCGGCTTACCCAACCATACCGCCTATCCCGCGGCCAGCGTCCGCAGCACGCTTACGTTCCGCTGCTCGTCGCCGGGAGCATCTACCGGCGTTTCGGCGATGAACGCGCAGTGCGCCCAGCGGGCATCGTGCAGCAGGCGGCGAAATGCCTGCGCGCCCATCGTGCCTTCGCCGATGTGCTGGTGGCGGTCCAGCTTCGATCCGCGCTCCGCCTTGGCGTCGTTGCAGTGCCACACGCGGACATCGCCAAAGCCCACCGTGCTCTCGATCAACTGCATCGTTTCCGCATAACCAGCCTCGCTCACCAAGTCGTAGCCAGCCACGTGAACATGGCACGTATCCAGGCATACGCCCATCGGCGCGCAGGTCTTCAGCCGCGCCACCAGTTCGCCCACCTGCTCAAAGCTGCCGCCCAGCGAGAACTCCGCTCCCGCCGTATTCTCAATCAGGATTTTGAAATCCGTTCCCTGCCAGGGCAGGCCGGCAACCGCCTCTTCAATCGAACGCGCCGCCAGGGTGATGCCTTCATCGCGCGTCATGCCGCGCCAGCTACCCGGATGCAGCACGAGAAATTCCGCGCCGAGCGCCAGCGCGCGCTCGACTTCGCCGCGAAAGGCAGCGACCGAGTTGCGCCGCACCTCTTCGCTTTGCGCGCAGACATTGATCAGATAGCTGGCATGGATGCAGAGCGGGCCCACATTATGTTCCGCCCGCGCAGCGCGCATCTTCGCAGCGTCTTCCGGCTTCACCGGGTTCGCCCGCCACATGCGCGGGCTGGCGGAAAATATCTGGAAGGTGTTCGCACCGCACTCGACCGCACGCTCTACTGCGCGCCAGCATCCGCCCGCCGTGGAGAGATGCACCCCAATCCGTTTCCGTGTTTTTTTGCCTGTGGTTTCTGCCATCTTCCCATGCTACCGGACTGAAGAATTATCACGCCAGCGAACGCCTACGGGTGCATAATGGAGCGTTCCCCAACTCTTTCTCCGAGGTGTTCCATGTCACAGAACTTCAAGAATCATGGCCGCTATCGGCCAATGTTCCACTTCGTCATTATTCCGTTGTTGCTGTTGAATCTGGCATTTGCCGTTAGCCTCTCGATCCGCCACCATACCGAACATCCGCACATCGTCATCTGGTGGGTTATTCTCGCCGCCGTTTTCATCTTCATCGCCGGCGACTATCGCGCCTCTGCACTGGGCGCACAGGACCGCGTTATCCGGCTGGAAGAGCGCCTGCGCATGACCGCGCTGGGCGTCCCGCATGCGACCATCGAGGCACTCACGCCGCGCCAGATGATCGGCCTGCGATTTGCCTCAGATGCTGAGTTGCCCGCCCTTACGGAGCGTGCCGTACACGAGCACCTCACCGAGAAGCAGATCAAGGCCAGCATCCAGGAGTGGAAGCCGGATTATTTCCGAGTGTAGCAAGAGGCATTCACCACGGATTTCACGGACTTCCACGGATTTAAGAACAAGAGATAAGACTTTAAGATGTTTGATCCGTGTTCATCCGTGAAATCCGTGGTGAGTAGCTGCTTTGGCTTGCTGGATCAATACACATCGCGCAGATAGCGCTTTTGCTGCTTGAGCTGCGCCAGATATTCAGCAGCATGCTCTGCGCCGCGCCCACTCTCGGCTGCGATGATGTCGAGCAGAGCTTTCTCCACGTCGACAGCCATGCGCTCGGCGTCGCCGCATACGTAGAAGTACGCGCCACGCTCCAGCCACGCATAGAGCTCCCTCGCGTTTTCACGCATGCGGTCCTGCACATAGATCTTCTGCGACTGATCGCGCGAGAATGCTGTGCTCAGCTGCGTTAACACGCCCTCCGCCTGCATCCGCAGCAAATCATCCTTGTAGAGGAAGTCGGTAGGCGAACGCTGCTCGCCAAAGAAGAGCCAATTCTGACCCGTCTGCGCCGTGGCTTCACGTTCTTCCAGAAATGCGCGGAAGGGCGCGATGCCCGTTCCCGGCCCAATCATGATGACAGGCGCCGCCGTATCCGCTGGCAGGCGGAAAGCATTGTTGGAATGCAGAAAGATTGGAATCGTGGTGCCGTCGGACGCGCGATCGCCGAGATGGCCGGAGCATACGCCCTGCCGGCTGCGCTGGTACGTGTCATACCGGATCACCCGAACGATGGTATGGACGCTATCAGGATGCACCCGCTGACTGGACGCGATGGAATACATGCGCGGGGTCAGGCGGCCCACCGCCTTGAACAGTTCCTGGGGATCAGCAATTGCGCCCGGGCACTCCAGCGCGAGGTCGATAAACTCACGGCCCCAGAGATATGTATCCAGTTCGGCCTTGTTGCCGGATTCCAGCAGCGGCGCCAGAGTCTGGTGGCCGGTCGCCTTCACAAAGTGCGCCACTGACGACTTGGTCAGCTTGCCGATGGAAAGCCGCGTCCGCAGCGCCTCTTCCAGATCGATGTCTACGCCATAGTGGTCCTTCACCCGCTCATTGCCGGTAAAGCCAAGCGCTGCAAGCACTTCTGCCACAGCCTCAGACCGGTTCTCCGGGATGATGCCGACGGCGTCACCGGGGGTATATTGCATCTCCGGCACGTCCAACGAGAGCTCAAAGTGCCGCGTCTCCTTCTCAGACGCTGGCAGCGTCATGAGACGGTTTACCAGCACCGTGGACTGGAACGGATGGTTGCGGGTATAGATGGGTTTTTGGGTTTCGGTGGTCATAGCATGCGTATCAGTTCGATGGTGAACTAACGTTAGCATGGCAAAGGCACGGTTGGCGGGACTGAATCCCGCAAGCTGAGACGGCTGGCTTCCGCATCCCGTCTACTGAAACACCAGTCCATTTGCCTGGGCAGCAGCTTCCGGGAGCTAGGGAAAGCGGATGACGATTCCGGTGCTCAGGCTGGATGGGTTGAAGTGCGTCGGCGCATTGACCCGCGCATAGCTCCACTCCAACACACGCCAGTCCACATGGGGCACTACGGTATAGTCCACACCCAGAACAGCTTCGCTGGCGAAGTTGTTCTGCGCCTTATACCCGAGTGAATTGTTCGATACGCCCACCATCAGTTCGCCGTAAGGCGAAAGTGGAAGCACGCGTGGACGAATGGCGACGCGAAATCCAGCCAGCCCGGTATTGACCGAGGTATTGTGGTCGCCGCTCAGGAAGCTGGCCCGCATGTCGACGCCCGCGCTGACCACCTTGCCATACATCCGGTCCAAATACAGGCCGACCGTAGGCCCATACTGGTTTGGCGCGCTGCTATTGCCCAGGCTAGAACCGGTGAACATCAAATAGACGCCGTTCTGCGCGACAGCGCGCGACGGCGAGAGTCCACACAGAATGAGAAGAGGTAGAAAAAGAAGTCTGGTATGCCGCATGCTGTCCCCTGAAATCCAACTTATATTCGTTGGATGCGGAAGACAGCCTGCTTGGCGGCAGGGGAACCATATCGGCTAACAGCGCGGGCTGGCTGGCGGCGGACTTCGCCACCAGCACCACACCTTTTCACCTATTTACACCATATTTTCTGGCAATTAGCGACCCTGCGAATTCTTCATGGCGCGATATCCTCTGCTGCGAAGTAAAATCATGCATCAGCATGCATGCAGCCGGTAGCCTGGGAAATGAACGTGGCCAGCGTGGTTTACCGCCAGCGCTCCTCGCCCACCTGCGCCTATCCGCCGGATTGGGAACCACGGATGGCGATCTGGATGGCGCGCTCAGTGAGCATCTTGCCGGCCTGGTTCGAGTGGTGGTTCGGTCCACGCTATTTCGCCATCGTTCCGCCTCTGCAGAAGACCTCGATGATGTCTGTTCTGACTCCATGGTGGCTCTGCTTGGCCGCATGGAAGAGTTCCGCGCGAATCCCCAGGCGGCCTCTGCAATTGAGAATTTTGATGCGTATGTTGCCGTTATTGCGCGGCGTGCGTGCAGCGCGTGGGCACGGCGGCGGTATCCGGCATTTCACCGGCTGCGTACTCGCTTGCGTGCGCTGCTGAGTAGCGATGCTCACTTTGCCCTATGGCAGAATGCCGGCGGTGATTGGCTATGCGGCAAGCCCGAATGGCAACAGGCTATGGCCGAACCACGTTCGATCGAGGCCGAGAACTTTGGCGATGTGGTGAGTTCCGCTAAGCCTACGCAGGCTTTGGTGGAGATATTTACGCACACCGACCGCCCACTTTATTTCAATGATCTGGCGCGAGTATGCGCGCAGTTATGGTCTGTGGTGGATACTCCTGAGACGATGGAATCTGTTGAACCGCTGCCGGTTGCAGGCGCCGGCATGGAATCTGTTCTGGATCGCCGTAGCCGCCTGCAGCATTTATGGAAAGAGTTACGTGATCTGCCGCAATCACAGTGCGCTGCGCTGCTGCTCAATCTGCGCGGGCCCGATGGAGAGTGTGCCACCTCGTTGTTGGTGTTGACCGGTACCGCCAGCGTGCAGGCCGTGGCAGAGGCCGTGGGCCTGTCGCCGGAAAGCTTTGCCGAACTCTGGTCTCGCCTGCCCCTCAGTGATCTGGAGATCGCTGAGCGTATGGGACTTACGCGACAGCAGGTCATCAATCTGCGAAAATGCGCTCGTGAGCGGCTGCGGCGGCGCATGGGAGGTGGATAGTACGGAGCACGAATAATTTTCGAAGCATGGTAATACCTGGCGCAAATCGGATACAGAGAGAGGGTGGATGAAATATGCAGCATCCTGACGACAAAACGGTAGAAGCTTTCCGGCGGCAGCAGTTGACGCCCGCGGAGATGCTCGCCTTCGCTGCGCACCTGGCCGGTTGTGAGCCCTGCCGCGTCCACGTTGAATCCGTTGCATTCGCCAGCACTCGTCCCCAGGATTGGTTTCCCGCAGCAGACCGTGCGCTGCATCTCTCAGAAGAGGAGATTGCTGCTGCAGCGGCGGACGAAGGACGGCTAAGCTCGGAAGCCCGCTCTCATCTTTCTCTTTGTACAGTGTGCCGGCAGGAGATGGACGATGCTCGCAGCTTCGCCTCTCCCGTGGTTGTGATGCAGCCGAAGCTCGCAGCTTCGCGCCCTGCATGGCCGGTATGGTCCGGGCTGGTGGCCGCGGGAATACTGCTTGCGGTCACGGCTGGGCACTTTATCCGCCACGGTGCTTCGCCCCAGCCGGTGATGGTGGCCGAGTTGCAGGATGATGGCGGAGTGATTGGTTTGAATGCGAATGGAACGTTGAGCGGTGCGCCCGCGCTGCCTGCTGAGTATGCCTCGCTGCTCACGCAGACGCTGGCTTCGCATAGGCTCCTCATCCCGGCAGGTGCCACGGTTGCGCGCCAGGAAATATTGCGCGGAGAGCCATCAGCTGCTCCTGCATTCCAGATCATCTCTCCCATTGCCGAGGTCACGCTCGCGACACCTGAGTTCAAGTGGCAGCCCATGCCGCAGGCCATCAACTATCGCGTCGCCGTGTATGACGCATCGTTCCGGCTAGTAGCGCAGAGTCCCATCGTCACACAGACCACCTGGTCGCCTGTGCAGGCGCTTCCGCAGGGAAGCTATACCTGGGCGGTGAAGGCCACCACGCCCGCAGGTACAGTGCAATCCCCGCGGCCGCCGGCGCCTGAGGCGCGTTTTACCGTGGCTGATACCGCGACTGCTGCAGCGATTGCGTCGGCCCGGAAGTCTTATCCGCAGTCACATCTTTTGCTTGCGGCGCTCTATGCGCGCTCTGGCATGACCAGCCTGGCCCATACCGAACTGGACGCGCTGCAGCAGGAAAATCCCGGCTCACCGCTGGTGCAGCAGCTTACAGCCTCGCTGCCGCCTGCAAAAAATTAATCACCGCCTACCATCACGAATCCTGCCCAGTAGAACGGATGCTGATAGCGCGGATTATGCGCCACGGTGAGTTCTGCCTGGCGTAGCGCAGCTGCCTTTCCCATGTGGGTCTGAAGACCGCGATGAAACGCAATCATTAGATCCGTTGTGCTGGCGGATTCCACCCGCCACTGGCTCGCGACGGCTGCTTGACTGCCGGCTGCAAGAAATGACCAGCTCAGCCCGATCAAGCCCTCTCCGGCTTCAAACTTTCCCTCGCCGGTCTCGCAGGCTGAAAGCACCACCAGCGTCGCCTTCATGTTCATATCTGCAATCTCGGACGCATCCAGTTGCGCCATTGTCGCGTTCGCGGATGGGGCGCCGGCTGCCAGCACCAGGTGCGAATACATCGGATTGTGATCATCGAATACGCCGTGTGTTGCCAGGTGAATTACGTCATATGTTGCGGCATAGGTGCGGAAATTGTCTTTGCTTGCCGTGCTGCCGGTAAAGGCGCGGGTACTTGAGCGGCCATAGAGTGCAGCCAGGGTGTGCACCTCGCGCGCAGCCTCCGGCAGATCGCTCTGCGGATCGCCAAGCGCCAGCAATGCGTGCCCGGTCTCCGGTGTTGCATGATGCGCTGCGTAGGCTCGCAATACTGAAAGCGATGGTGCGTACAAAATGGATGCAGTCTCAAGCAGGTATTTTCCTGACGGCGTGCGCAGTGCCTGAAAGGGAAGCCGCCAGAGATCGCCGCTCGGCACCAGGATGATTTCGTGCTTGCCTGCGAGTTGCACTCTGGCCGGCGCGATCAGCAACCGGTAGAGAGCCTCTGCCGGTTGCGCAAAGCCTGGATCGCGTGCCATGAGCGCCTGGTGCAGATGCTCGACCCGCGCGCGGAGTATGGCGCTGGTGACCGGAATCGTGTAGCCACGCAGCACCGGCCCGCCCTGTCCGGCTGTAATGACGAAGAGGTACGTCGCGCTCGGCGTTACTTCATACTCCAGGATGGCTGTGCTCGCATTGGGCAGCAGTGGTGCGGTCTGCGCCAGCGTAATCAATTGTGCATCGCCGCGATGACGGCTCAGTTCGGGGTGCACGCTGTACATGTGCTCGCGGAAGCTGCTCACGGCCACGACTGCTTTGCTCATACGCTGGTCCAGTGCCTGCAGGCGTGTGGTGTCTACAGGCTGTGCCAGCGCCGCCTTGGTTCGCTGGGCTTCCAGTGCGGCCAGTTGCATGCGCAACTGCTTTTCTTCGGATTTTTCGGCAGAGGTCAACTGGCTGGAAAGCGTCACGCGGCCCTGCGTCAACATGTCCAGCAGTGTTCGCCCTTTCTCGCGCTCTGACAGCAGCAGCGCATCTTCCCATCGGCCCTCTGACGCATCCAGCGCGGCCAGGGCCTGGTACACATCCGTGCGATGTGCAAAAAATTCTGCCAGAGCCTGGTCCCCGCCCGCCACATGCTCGCGCATCTCTTCCACTGTGGCCACAGATGTTTCAAACGCAGCGCGTGCTTTCTCCGGATTACCCAGGTGCAGCTCCGCCTCGCCCAGTGTGTAGGCCGAAGTCACTGCATTCTCGCGAAAGCCGATCTGCTGAGCGAACGTGAGCACGGTCTGCGCGTCGCGGGCGGCATCTGCATAGCGTTGCAGGTTCAGTTCTACTTCGGCGATCTGCTCCAGGGTTTCGTTCTCAAGCGGCCTGTCCGTGGTCTTCTGCCCGACAATAAGCGCCTGCTGCAATTTCTCCAGTGCGAGATCATAGTGCTTCTCGTCCTTTGCGAGTGATCCCCATTCAGCCAGCACCAGCTCCGTTAGATTGGCGCGGCCGGAGTTCTGCGCGATTGTCCAGGCGCGCTCAATGGTTTTTTGTGCCTCGGCACTGTTGTGGGACTGGTCGTAGACGCGGACCAGATTGGCCAGTGAGGTAATCAGGTCGTCTTTGCTGCCAAGCTCTTCCTTAATCTTGATAGCCTGCAGACAATAGTCGATGGCCAGCGCTGCATTATCCTGCTGCAGATAGGTATCGGCGATATTGTTGAGCAGGTAGGCCTCGCCCAGGCGCTGGTGTTGCGCGCGGGCCAGACGGAGTCCCTCTTCAAAGAGATTTCTGGCTTCGGTGGCATTCCCCATGGCATGTTCGGTGTTGCCCAGATTGTTCAGGCTGCGCGCCATGCCCACTTCATCCCCGATCTTGCGGTAATTTTCCAGCGCGATATGGCCATCGTCCAGCGAGCCGTCGAAATCACCCAGGTCTTTGCGCACTACGGCGCGTGCACCGTAGATTCGGCCAAGATCTTTCGGGCTGCCCGGATGCTTCGCATAGATGGCTACCGAGCGGTCATACGCATCCAGCGATGCTTCATTGTTGCCCGAGATGCGGTAGGAGTTGCCCTCATTCAGCAGCAGGCCGGCGGTGAGTAGAGGGTCATTGACATAGCCGGCAACTTCCAGTGCTTTCAGGTAGAAGTTCAGCGAATCCTCGGGCGGCTGCTTGTTGTCAAGCAGGATGGCGTTGCCCAGTTCGCGCAGGGCGTTGGCTGCACCGGCGGTCCGCCTGCCCGGCTCAGCCTGGGCAATGGCGGCCTTTGCCTGATCGAGCGGCAGGGCGGCGAGCGTCTGGGCAAAGGCCCGGTCCGCGCTGGAGATGGTTGTAGGGGCAGGAGTCTGACCGGATGAAGCCGTGGCGGCCGGGGCAGGATTTCCGGGCGAAGCCGGACCGGGGGCCTTGACCTGCGCCTGTGCGGCGGCAAAGCCACAGGCCGCCAGGGCGAAGACACAGAGAAGAGGTTTTTTCTGCATATCCATCGATTTCAGCCCCGGTGGTGGGGTCAATGGTAGCAGTTTCAGGTGAAATATCCAGCTTGCCGAGGCTGGAAAATTCCCCCAAAAACATTTCACCGGGCAGTAATATGTCCGGCTGCCGGACCACAGAAGAGATACGGTTTGCCCCGTATTGTCTTCACTGGAGTTGCATGATGCCGAATTACTTCCCCGCCCGCCGCCTGCGGCTGTCCGTTGCCTTTCTCACTGTTCTGTTCAGCGCTTTCGCTTGCAGGCCGAGCCTCGCCCAGAGTCTGCGCTTTGCGCCGGTGATCTATAACGTCAGTTCGCTGGCGAACCAGCTCAACAACCCGCAGGGAGTAGCGGTCGATGCCGCGGGCAATCTCTACGTGGTGGACAGCAGCCATAACCAGATCCGCAAGGTGGATCCGACGCAGACGGCTACCATCTTCGCCGGTACGAGCGCCACCGGTTATGCCGGAGACAACGGCCTGGCTATCAATGCGAGCTTCTACGCACCCAACTCGGTTGCGGTAGACCCGGCGGGCAATGTCTACGTGGGCGATACCTATAGCTATGCCGTGCGCAAGATTGACACGACCGGCATCATCACTACATTCGCCGGTGGCCACGGCACCGGTTCCAGCGGCGACGGCGGAGCAGCAACGGCGGCAAAGCTTCTGCCCGGAGCTATCGCCTGCGACGGCAATGGCAATGTTTACATCGTGGATGGAGCCACGGTGCGCGTGGTCAACAGCGCGGGCACGATCAGCACCTATGCAGGCGGTGGTAATCCGGCCAGCGGCAATGGCGATGGCGGCCCGGCGACTGCCGCAAAATTCTCCGGGCCCACGGGACTGGCCACTGACGGCAACGGCAATGTGTATATTGCGGATTCCGCGGCCTATGTGGTTCGCAAAGTGGACAAGTTCGGCAATATCTCCACCTTTGCAGGCAACGGAACGTATGGCTCTTCCGGCGACGGTGGACTGGCGACGGCGGCGCAGTTCCGCAGCGTTGCAAGCGTGGCGGTGGATGCGGCAGGGAATGTCTACATCGCCGACAGCACGGCGCAGTATGTGCGCATGGTGAACCCCAGCGGCACAATCTCAACGGTCGCCGGCTACGGGCAGACGTCGCAGGTATTTGACGGGCTGCCGGCGGACCAGGCGCGCTTTGCTTCGCCGCGCGGTGTGGCCGTGGATGCAAGCGGCAACCTCTTTATTTCGGTATCTGCGTCCAATGCGATCTACCGTGTGGTGCAGCATCCTGAACGCTTTCCGCAGACAAAGCTCGGGGTCACCAGCCAACCGCAGCGGTTAATTCTGGAGAACTACGGCGCCAGCAATATCAGCCTCAGCTCGTTCTCCTTCAGCGGAGATTTCAGTTTGTCCAGCACGTATATGGCACAGGCAAACCCGTGCAGCCAGACATCTACGATCTATTCCGGGTTTAATGGCTACTGCACGATGGATGTGGTTTTCACGCCGACGGCGGAGGGCATCCGCTCCTTTCCCCTCACGGTGCATAGCAACGACACGCCGGGCACACTCACACAGACGCTGACCAGCACAGGTCTGGGCTCGGCACTGGCGATGACCTCTGGCCAGATGTTCATCGTTGCGGGCAAGCACGGGGGCACACCGGGATTTCGCGGAGACAACGGCGCCGCAACCGCAGCCAGCCTGAACGGGGTGAACGGGATTGCGGTGGACAGCGCCGGAGATATTTTCTTCAGCGAATATTCGTATTGTCAGATCCGG
The DNA here is from genome assembly GCA_031296355.1 of Acidobacteriaceae bacterium. The sequence continues at coordinate 15,809 of JARLFX010000009.1, read as the reverse complement.
CGCGTCGACGGAAAGACCGGCATTTTGACCACCATTGCGGGCATTAATCCACTTACGTGCAGCAACACGATCATCAGCGGCGATGGTGGGCCTGCGGTGGCGGCAGCTACTCCCGGCGTGGGTCCGATGGCGCTGGATGCCAGCAATAATCTCTACATCTCCGATCCGTGGGACGGCCGTATCCGCATGATCGATACGAACGGCATCATCCATACGTTTGCTGGCAGCACCACTGGAAGCGGCAATTCCGCGGGGTGCGGCTACTCCGGCGATGGCGGCGCGGCGGTCCTGGCGAAGCTGTGCAACCCGCTTGAGATCGCCATTGACAAGAATGGGAATTTCTATTTCGCTGACACCAATAACAACGTCGTCCGCAAGATTGATACCCAGGGCATCATTACTACCGTGGCGGGAAACTATGCTCTGGGCGCGGGCTACTCCGGCGACGGCGGCGCGGCAACGGCGGCGCAGTTGAATCAGCAGATGGGGGTTGCGGTGAACAGCGCCGGCGACCTCTTCATCGCTGACACCTACAACAACATCATCCGCAAGGTGAGCGCCACTACCGGCAAGATCTCGACGATCGCCGGTTCCCGCAATACCGCCGGTTACAGCGGCGACGGTGGCCTGGCGGTCTCAGCAACGCTGAATTATCCGCAGCGCCTCGCCGTGGATGCGGCAGACAACCTCTTCATCGCCGACCGCGACAACATGGTCATCCGCAAGATTGACACGACTGGCCACATTACGACCGTCGCCGGAACCCAGCTTGTCTATGACGGCTATAACGGCGATGGACTTCCTGCGACCGCAACCTGGCTTGCCTTCCCGCAGGATATCGCCATCAGCGCTTCGGGATATATGTATGTCAACGACGAATCCAACCAGGTCATCCGCGAGCTCTCGCCTAACGGGACGCTTACCTTTCCGGCGCAGGGGGTGGGTACCACCAGCGGCTCGCAATCTGTGACCGTGAGCAACGTCGGCAATGCGCCCATGCACTTTGATTCGCAGTATCCCACTGGCATCAGCGGCGATTTCGCACTCGCCTCCGGCGGCACCTGCGACTTTACCCAGGCGCTCGCTACCGGTTCAAGCTGCAGCGTGAAGATCAATTTCACGCCTACTGCCGCAGGCTCGCGTTACGGCATCTTCGCCTTCTATGATGATGGCGTTGCTGCACCGCAATTCGTCTCGCTCTCGGGAATCGGTACGGCGCCGCAGCCGCAGAGCATCAACTTCACGGCCATTCCGAACCACGTTTACGGCGATGCCAGCTTCAATGTCTCCGCCGTATCAAGCTCCGGCCTGGCCGTTACGTTCAGTGTTAAATCCGGCCATGCCACCATCAGCGGCTCTACCGTCACCGTCACCGGCGTTGGCGCTGTGGTGATTGCGGCGGATCAGGCCGGCAACGGCAGCTGGCTGGCTGCAGCTACTGTGACCCAAAGCTTCAATGTCACGCCGGGCGCGCTCACCGTAACCGCACAGAATGCAAGCTCGCCCTATGGTGCTGCACTGTCCACGCTGACGTACGTCATTACCGGCTTTGCCTATAGTGACACCATCAGCGCAGTAAGCGGCCAACCTCTCCTCAGCACCACGGCAACTACCACCAGCAGCGTTGGCAGCTACCCGGTTACCGCTGCTGTGGGCACCCTTGCTGCGACGAACTACATCTTCAACTTCGCCGCTGGCACATATACCGTTATTCAGGCTTCTCAGACCATCACTTTCGCAGCCCCTCCAACCCATACTTACGGTGAGGCCGCCTTCACCATTTCGGCAACGTCAGATTCTGGTCTGCCGGTAAGCTTCAGCATCGTTTCCGGCCCGGCAACCGTGAGCGGCTCTACGTTGACGCTCACTGGCGCTGGCCAGGTTACCGTACAGGCGTCGCAGGCAGGCAATACCAACTACCTCGCTGCCACTCCCGTGCAGCGCACCTTCACCGTGCACCCTGCCACACTCAGTGTGACGGCTCAGAATGCAAGCATGGTCTACGCTTCCACCGCCTTGCCCTCGTTCACCGCAAACTATAGCGGCTTTATCGGCAGTGATACGGCAAGCGTTGTCACCGGTACGCCGTCGTTCAGCACGACGGCCACCAGCGCCAGCCCGGTCGGCACGTATCCCATCACTCCCACCGCCGGCACGCTTGCCGCTGCGAATTACACCTTCGTCTTCGTGGCCGGAACACTAACGGTCACTCCCTCCACGCTTAACATCACGCCAGCCAATGCGTCGCGCGCATACGGTGCGGCAAATCCCAGCTTTACCGGCGTGGTGACCGGCCTGCATAACAGCGATGTGGTGACCGTCACCTATTCTTCCACTGCAACTGCCACCAGTGCGGTCGGCACGTATCCCATCACCGCAGTCATCTCCGGCACCGCCTCTGCAAACTACACTGCGCAGGTTACTGCAGGAACACTTACCGTCAGCCAGGCCGGCACCTCCGTCGCCCTTACGCCGGCGCTTACGCAGACGAACGTGAATACGTCTCTCCTGCTCACGGCGGCCATCTCGCCACTCACGTCCGGCTCGCCCAGCGGGACTGTGCTCTTCTTTGACGGGGCCACGCAGCTTGGCGCTGGAACCATCGCTGCGGGCTCTGCCACCTACACCGTGGCCTCTCTGAGCGGTGGCGTACATCATCTCACCGCTACCTATTCGGGTGATGCCAACTTCACCGCCTCCACTTCACCGCAGGCGAACGTGACCGTGGGTGATTACGCGCTTACCGCAAACCCGCCCACGCTCACCATTGGCCAGGGAAGCTCCGGCAGCACCACCATTACGTTCACGCCGACGAACGGCTACAAAGGCACACCAACCCTTGTATGCAGCAACCTGCCGCTGGGAGCAACCTGCAGTTTCCTCCCCGCGAGCTTCAATGCGGACGGCAGCAATACACCCAGCAGTGTGAAGCTCACCATCTCCACAACGGCGGCACACAATGTGCTCGCCGCCGGCTCCATGATGTCAGACAAAAAAGTAAGTGTGCTGGGCAAGTTGTGGCTGCTATTCGGCTGCATCGCACTGATGATGCTGCTTCCGATTCGTGCCGCGCATAAGCATGGCAGGCGCCTTCTGGCGTTGCTCCTTGCCCTGGCATTCTTTGGCGCATCTGGTTGCGGCAGCAGCAGTCCCGCCGCCAATCCCAACGCCACTCCATTGGGTACTACATCCATCACGGTCAGCATTCCCAATAGTGATACGGCCCATCAACTCAGTTTGACGATCACCGTCAACTAACGAATGTTTCTGTGGTTTTGAGGGGGAGGTCTTCTCATGGTGGCGCGAGAAGGCCTCCCATTTTTTGCGTGAGACCACAAGACGGTTCAGGAGACCCTGCGTCACGCAAACAGCAGAATCACAATGGACATTTACGCGCAGGCTGTCGGGAAGAATGTTCGTTCAGCCCATGAGAGTGTTCGAATATGCAATGCGCCGGGGGCCTAAGAATCCTTATTGGACCTTTGGACCCAGATTTGCTTTTTAGTACGGCTAAGATATTGATTTTATGGTGGGCACAGCAGGATTCGAACCTACGACTTCCACCGTGTGAAGGTGGCACTCTACCGCTGAGTTATGCGCCCGCTCAGGCTGGAAACACTGGCTGCCGTGCAATTTGCGCCGCTGCCGCGCTCCGCCGGGGAACTCTTGCAGAATACCATCTCCAGCCGCTCCTCTGCACCTTCCGCAGGCGTCAAACTTACACCAGCCACTGTCAGCATCCAATTCAGTGGGCGGCCACCCAACGCAGCCGCCATTTACAATGGGCAAACTCACAGATGCCACTCGCTCCACGCCCAATCCGCAAAGCCAGTGCCACCGCCGGGGACCACCCGCCGGAGGGCGCGGCGCTGCTGGCAGGAGACGACGATTCCACGAAAACGCCGGAAAATCGGGATCCTTCGCAACCTGAAGCGGAAAACGGGGTTACAGAGGACATGGCCACCGTGGCGATCAATCCCGGAATGGATGATGCTGCGCGAAGCTTCGCCCCGTACGGCACTGCCTTCCCCGATGCCGATGCGGCGGAGACCGACGCTGAGATCATGTTGCGGCTCAAGGCCGGCGATGTCTCCGGCTTCGATTTTTTGATCGGCAAGTACCGCAAGCCCATCATCCATTTCATGTTCCGGATGGTGCATAACCAGGCGGTGGCGGAAGAACTGGCGCAGGAGGTTTTTCTGCGCATCTACCGATCGCGCGAGACGTACCGGGCTGAGGCACGCTTCAGCACATGGCTCTATCGCATTGCCACCAACCTGGGCGTAAACTACGCGCGCGATAATAAGCAGGAGCGCGCTGCCTCTACGGTGTACCTGGATGAGCCGGATACTGAAACCGGCATCATGCACGATGTGGCGGATTCCACGCCCGGGGCCGAGGCAAAGATTCTGCGCCGCGAGCGCATGCAGGCCATTCGTGAGCATGTGATGGCCCTGCCGGAGCGCCAGCGTATGGCCGTGCTGATGCATAAGTACGAAGAGATGGACTACCGCCAGATCGGCGATGTGCTCAAGCTGTCAGAGTCCGCCACCAAGTCGCTGCTGTTTCGCGCCTACCAGACACTGCGCGAGAAGCTGAAAGATTTCGTTTAGAGGAAACACCTATGAACTGCCAACGATGCCAAACCGAACTCGCCACGCTGCTGCTGGACGCCGCCAACCCGGCGAACGCAGCCGCGCAGGCGCATATTGATCACTGCGAAACTTGCGCCGCCGAGCTGCATTCCCTGCGCGCCACGATGGCGCTGATGGAACAATGGACCGCGCCGGAACCCTCGCCCTTTTTTGACACGCGCCTGCACGCGCGGCTGCGCGAAGAGATCGCCGCGCCAGCACCCGGCCTATGGGAGCGCATGCGTTCGCGCCTGCTCTTCAATACCAATATGCATATGCGGCCTATCGCCGCCAGTGCACTCGCTCTGACGCTTCTTATCGGCGGTGGTAGTTATGCCGGATTCAACCTGATGCATTCACGTCAGGCGCAGCTCTCTGCTACGGTCCAGGATCTGCAGAGCCTGGACCGCAACGAACAGACCATCTCACAGATGGATCAACTGGACGATACTGGCAGCGACGACTCCAGCAGCCCGGCTGCGAATACGCAGAACCCCTAACCCAGCTGCACAGGCATACGAATCGAATCCGATGAAACGCACCGCTCCAATCCGCAAACAGACTGCACAGCCGCCGGCATTCGGTACGCGTGCGGCTGTGCGCGTTTCAGGATGGGGCACGCTGATCTGCGCCGCCTTGCTGACCTCCGCGGCTGGGGCGCAAACATATCAGCGGTATGAACCGCGCCCGCAGCCGCCACACGCGCAACCCGCGCCGCAGATGCCAATGGAGCCGCATCCCCCGATGCAACCGGGGACACGTACACCGCCGCAACCGCAGATGCAGCGTGGCCGTCAGCGTCTAGGCCAGTGGTTGAGCAGTCATCAGAATGAGACGCCGGAGCAGCAGCAGCGTTCGCTGGCGCGTGAGCCCGGCTTTAATACACTCTCTCCGGAGCAGCAGCAGCGCATGCAGCAGCGGCTAACGCAGTTGAATGCCATGCCGCCGGCGCAGCGGCAGCGCACCCTTGCCCATATGGAAGCGATGGAGCGGCTTACGCCCGACCAGCGGCAGCAGGTCCGCGGAGCCCTGGCAGGCCTTGGCGGTATACCGCCTGACCGCCGCCATGCCGTGGCTCGCGGCTTTCATCAACTGCGCATGCTGCCGCCCAACCAGCAGCAACAGATGCTGAATTCGCCTCAATTCCGTAGCCAGTTCACAGAGCAGGAACGCGGCACGCTAAGCAGTTTGATGTCAGTAGAACCTTATTTGCCGCCGCCCACAGCTCCGGCTACAACACAGGGCCACTAAGGCCGGGGCACAGGCTCTCTACTTCGCGGATTCATTCCCGAAGACGGCATCGGCATCGTGGTCATAGCGACCGAGCAAGGCATTCCAGCGCACGACGGCCATCTCTTCCAGCATCCGCATGCCATCTTTCAGGTAACTCATGCGGCTGCGTTCGTCATGTCCCCATGTCACCGGAACCTCGCGCACGGTGTACTTCAGCCGTTGCGCAATGAATAGAATCTCCGGATCGAATCCCCAGCGCTCGATGCGCTGCAAACGGAATATATGCTGCGCGGCGTTGCGGCGGAAGGCCTTGAACCCGCACTGCGTATCCGCGTAGGGAAGATGCATGACCAGGCGAGTGATGAGATTGAAGCAGCGACCGAAAAAGCGCCGGTACCAGGGCTGCTCAGTGGTCTGCCGCGCGCGTTCGAGCCAGCGCGAACCGATGGCCACATCCGCCCCCTCATGGATGGCGGCGAACAGCCGGTTCGCCTCATTCATCGGCGCGGAAAGGTCAGCGTCTGTAAACATTACGATCTCGCCTACAGCCTGCAATAAGCCGTTGCGCACGCTGTAGCCTTTGCCCCGGTTGCCGGGGTTCTCAATCAACCGCAGGTAAGGCTTGCGTTCCATCCAGTGGCGCACAATAGCCGCCGTATTGTCATGGGAGCCATCGTCGACCACCAGGACTTCGGCGCCCCATCCCTCGGCTTCAACGCAGGCCGTCACTTCAGCCAGGGTGGCTTCAATGCGGGCACTCTCATTGAATGCGGGAATAACGATGCTGTACTGCAGATTGGCGGATGTCGTCGGGCTGTTCATGATTCGTATCTTGGGCGGCGACTCGCGCCACTGCATCCTGTCATCATACGCGATGCCTCGCTGTACACGCCTGTGTCCGGTGTCACTTGTACGTCTCGCCGGGCACTGAAGTTTCAGACCCGGCGAAAGAGAAGAAACACCTTTACGGACGACCCTGATAAACTCATCGCATTATGTCGACGCTTCCGCCAGACACTCCGCCCGAAGGTATTCGTCCTGAGCAGGCCCAGGTTCCACCCGCGCCCGCCTATGCCCCCTACGCGCCCGCTCCCGTAGCATCTGCCACCCCGTACGATGCGCACAAGAAGCGCCGCTCGGGCTGGTTCTGGCTTGCTGTGGTGGGCGGCCCCATCCTGGCGCTGCTGCTGATCGTCGTTGGTCTGATCGCCTACGGAATTCATACCCTCGGCTCGGACGATACTACCGCCTCCACCGGCCTGGGCAGCTCGCAGATCGGCGTGATTGATATCAACGGCGTCATCATGACCTCCGAGACCATCAACAACCAGCTGCAGAAGTTCGACAATGACAACTCCGTCAAAGCCATTATTCTGCATATCAATTCGCCGGGTGGCGGCGCAGCGGCATCGCAGGAGATCTACCACCAGGTGCTGCGGATTCGTACGGAAAAAAAGAAGCCCATTATCGCCTCCATTGAGAGCGTGGGCGCCAGCGGAGCGTATTACATCGCTTCCGGCTGCGACAAGATCTATGCGAACGAGGCGTCTGTCGTCGGCTCCATCGGCGTGATCATGGAATGGACCAACTACGGCGAACTGCTGCACTGGGCCAAGCTGAAATCCGTCACGCTGAAGGCAGGCGCTCTGAAAGATGCCGGCGACCCAACCCGGGATATGACGCCCGCCGAACAAGCCTATTTTCAGGGTCTGGTCGACAATATGCACGGCCAGTTCGTCCATGATGTGGCTACCGGCCGGAATGAGGCCGAGACCAAGGTAGAACCCCTTGCAACGGGCCAGGTATGGACCGGTCAACAGGCCCTTCCGCTGGGGCTGATTGACGTGCAGGGCGGCTTCCGTGATGCGCTGATGGATACGGCCAAGCAGGTCGGAATCAGCGGCGAACCCTCCATCCGCAAGCCCAATAAGCCAAAACACGGCCTGCTGGCGCTGATGTCGGGCGATGATGACTCTGCCGACAACCTGTTTCCCAACCCAAGCAAGCTGCTGGACCAGTCTCCCGGCTTCTATTTCATGTGGAAATAGTCTTTCCGTACGAGTGAGAGGCCCCAGGAAGAGCCTTCCGTTCCCAGAATCGTCTTTCCCCGGAAACTTTTGCGCCGGGGTGGCCGTCTTGGAAACAAGGAATATTTCTCTAACCCCTAGCCACTAAAGCTACTTGGCTCTACAATTGGGGACACGGTCCGGGTGGTGAGATGAATCACATGCCATCAGCATCCGTAACGCGTTGACGCACACCGTAGCCGGCAACTGATTCCCCAATTGCACGATAGTAGCCCGCACCACGAAGGGAGCCGAACGTGACAAAAGCAGACCTGGTCGAGAAGGTGACCGCACTTGGCGATTTAACTCGCAAAGACGGCGAAATTATTGTGGACACGCTGTTTGAGTCCGTCATTGGCGCCTTGAAGATGGATGACAAAGTAGAGATCCGTGGCTTTGGCAGCTTCCGCACGCGGCAGCGCAAGCCCCGCATTGGCCGCAACCCCAAGACTGGGGCCAAGGTGGATGTGCCGGCGAAACGGGTTCCCTTCTTCAAGCCCAGCAAAGAACTGCGCGACCTGGTCAACCCCAACGGCGCTGCTTCCGCCCCAGCGGAACCCGGTGCGGTTGACGTGCACCATCCGCCAGCAATGTAGTTTTCTCATAATTTTCTACATCTTGCCGCGCCATTTGCGTATGCTGGGTTTGTTCCTATGACACCAGCGATTGAAACGCATACTCTTACGCGCCGCTTTGGTGATTTTCTCGCCGTAGACGGCATTGACCTCACCGTTCACCAGGGAGAGTTCTTCGGCTTTCTTGGCCCGAACGGCGCTGGCAAATCTACCACCATCAAGATGCTGACCGGGCTGCTGGCGCCGAGTTCCGGCTCAATCCAGGTGCTTGGTCTCGACCTGAATGCTGACTCGGTCGCGATCAAACAGCAGATCGGCGTTGTGCCCGAAGGCATGGCGCTCTTTCCCCGCCTGACCGCGCCGGAGTATCTGCGCTTCGTTGGCCGCATGTATGGACTGGACGAGGCTCTCATCCAGCAGCGCAGCGAAGAGTTGCTCGATTTCATGCATCTTGCCGGTGAACCAAAGAAGCTGATCGCAGACTTCTCTCACGGCATGCAGAAAAAACTCGCACTCGCCGCCGCCGTTATCCACGGCCCACGCATTCTCTTCCTCGATGAGCCGTTTGAAGGCGTGGATGCCATTGCCGCCGGACAACTGAAGACGATGCTGCAAGGCATGATCGCGCGCGGGGCCACCATCTTTCTAACCTCGCATGTACTGGAGATCGTGGAGCGGCTGTGCTCGCATGTCGCCATCATCGACAAGGGCCGCATCGTTGCCAACGGCTCCCTCGACGAACTGCGCGCCGGCGTTCCCAATGAAAACGGCGAGCGCATCACGCTGGAGCAGGTCTTCATCCGCGCCGTCGGCGCAGATGAATCCGGCGTAGCGCCACAGGAGCTTTCATGGCTGGCGTAGATCAGTTTGGCAGCACGATGCCCGCTACCACCAGCGCGCAGTTGAAGACGATTGCGTGGCTGCGCTGGCGGCTCTTCGTGCGCACCTTCAACAAGTCCGGCGCCGGCAGCGTTGTGCTGTGGCTGCTGGTGCTTCCCTTTGGGCTGCTTATCTATCTGGGCGCGCTCGCGGGTCCGCTGTTCATCGCGTATACCAATGTTAGCCGCGGCAGCGATGGACTGGCTTCGCGCTTTGAGCTTCTACTGTGGGGCATCGCGCTGCTCGCGGTTGTGCTTCCGCTGCTGAGCTCCGCTGCCGCACCGCCGTTTGAATTTTCTTCGCTGATCCGTTTTCCCTTCCGCTATCGCGGCTACCTCGCGTTGCGCCTGGTCTACTCGCTGATTGACCAGCCAACCATTCTGCTCATACTCGCCATGCTGGGAATCTTCCTTGGCATTTTGTTCGCAGATCAGGCGCTCGCGCTGCATGCATTAGCCGTACTGCTCTTCTTCGGCTTGAGCTGCTTTCTGTTTGTCCGCATGCTGCTGGTATGGATGGATCGCTGGCTGGCACGGCGACGCTCACGAGAGATTCTCGGATTCTTCGCATCCTTCTTCTGGCTAACGGTCCAATTTGGATTTCGTGCTGCGCATAACGGCATCAGCCGGATGGAAGCGCTGGCGTTAGCCCATCCTGCTGCCGCTCCCTATCTGCATGTGCTGCATCAACTCATTCGCGTGCTGCCGCCAACGCTCACAGCACGCGCTTTGACGACGACAACCTGGTCTGAGGCTGCTGCCTGCACCGTCGCGGTGGCAGGCTTCGCGGCACTCTTCTTCGTGCTGTTCGATCGCCGGCTACGGTCGGAATATCACGGAGAGAACCTGAGCGAGGCGCCAGCGCGCAAAGCCATCGCTCCGCAAATTGCACGCGTAGCTGCAACGGCTCCCATCGTCGTATCGTCTCAAGCTGCTGACACACGGCGCACTATGCTTCCTTCGGCAACGCGCGCTGTGCTTGCCGCTGAATCCCGGTTGCTCTTTCGCGGCAATGCGAAGCTACAGCAGCTCATCGCACCGGTACTGATCGCTATCTTCCTCACCATGCGCTCACATGCCGCTCACAGTGAGCACAGCGCCACCATAGGCTGGATGACCGTTGTTGGTTATCTGCTATTTCTTATCTCGAACAGCATGATGAATAACGTGCTGGGCACGGAGGGATTCGGGCTGCAGCTCTATTTTCTTGCGCCGGTGCGACTGCGCGATATCTTTCTCGGCAAGAACCTCATCACGCTGGCGGTCTGCGGCGTGGAGCTGATTGCAGTGTATGCAGCCATGGCGATTATGAGTGCGCTGCCCTCTGCACATGCGCTGCTGCTCAGCCTTGCGTGGCTTGCTTTTGCCACGCCTACCGCACTCTGCGTCGGCAACCTGTTGTCGCTGTATGTGCCACGCCGATTCGATCCGGGCGCGGCTCGCCGGCGCGCCGCGGCAGGTGGTTCGTTCTGGATCACGATCCTGGTGCTGCCGGGTCTGGCAGGGCTCGGTTCCGGCGTCTATTTTCTGATGCGCTTTCTGGATATGCAGTGGCTCGCCTACCTGCTCTTTGCCATCTTCGCCATCGTGGCGATTGCAAGCTACATATTCACGCTTTCCCGGCTGGACAAGATCGCGCTCAATCGCCGCGAGAAACTCAGCGAAGCGATCTGCAAAACTGCCTGAGTTAAATTTTCCCGATCACATTGAGCATGCGTCCGGTAAAGCCGCGCTCGGCCCGGTGCGAGAAGAAGCGCTCTGTATTGCATGCGGTACAGAGGCCTGTCACCGTGATGTTTTTCTCGCGAACGCCAGCGTCCATGAGCTGACGGCGATTCGCTTCCCATAAATTCAAATGGATCTCCGGGCCGATGTTGGAGTGGCCCGGTGCACGCGCGGTGAGGAACAGCAGCGGATATTTGGTCCTCACGGGATCTTCGTCATACACGTCGGTGAAGAGCGTCTTCCAGTAGGCAAACTGCGACTCAAATTCGAAGCGCAGCTCTTCGCCCACGGCATAGCAGCAGGGCCCAATGCCCGGGCCAATCGCTGCGATGATGTTCTTTGGATCGGTGCCGTATTCAAGACGCATGCGGCCAACACCGCGCTCCACAATGCGCGCGAGCGTTGGACGCCAACCGGCATGAAACGCGGCAACGGCACCAGTCTTCTTGTCAGTAAGCAGAATTGGAATGCAGTCTGCCGTCTGGATGCCGAGCAGCAGGCCTGGCAGGTTCGTCATGACGCCATCGCCACGCAGGATGGCGCGGTCATCTTTAGTCGCGAGTGCACGATACGATTTGCCGCTCACGCTGTAAGCGTCTTTGCCCTCGCCCTTGCGGATGATGTGCACGATGGGCGTGTGCATCTGCCGCAGTGTAACGAGCTTGAATTTTGACGTCTTTCCCGCGACTGCATGCAGAAAGCGGCGGCGGTTTTCTGCAACCAGTTTTGCGTCATCATCCTTCGTCCAGCTCAGGTTTAAATCGCCATCGTTGGCTGCGAGCCAGGGGCGGTAGATGCGTGAGACGCCGCCGGGGCGGGTGCTGAAACCGTGGAAAACATTGGCTTTTTCGAGGCTGGCGGTGCGGACGACTTCCAATGGAAGCGCTTTTGCGGAGGTGGATTTCTTTGCGGCGGGAGCGAGTTTTTCGCGGACTTTGCGGGGGATGCGCTCGCCTTTGCTCCATGAGTTTTTGAGGGTGGCGCGGCGGCCGGGTTTCATGCCGGCGATGGCGAGGAAGCTATCGATGCTGGCGATGGCGGCTGCGCTTTCGGCTGATTTTGCTGGGCTTTTAGGTGACATGCGTGGGCTCAAGCGTCTATTTTACGCGGTGCGGAGCAGGCATGAAAAACCCACCTTCCGGTGGGTTTTGAAGAGGCTTGAGGATAGTCGGCAGGAAGAATTAGCTGTGTCCCGCTGGGGGACGGTACGGCTGGAAAATATAAATCGGTGGGGGAAGTTACTGAGTTTTGCCTCTTCGTTTGCCTGATTATAGAGCACGTAAAAGGCCATACTTTACCGGGTGAGTGCACGGGCCAGCGTGGTGTTTTCATGGGTGTTAGCGACAGGACGGAAAATATGGTTTTTGGAGCTTTTACCACAAAGTGGTAATTATTTACCACTTTCCAGTAAATAATTACCACTTTGTGGATTTTAGCCCATCTGGCCGGTTGCTTCGAGAACTTTCAGACGGTTGAGCAGGGATTTATAGCTCATCTGTAGACGGCGGGCAGCCTCTTTCCGGTTCCAGTGGGTCTCTTCCAGGGTGCGGCGGATGGCGACAGCTTCGGCTTCGAGGGAGGCGCGCTTACCGATGGCGAAGATGGGTTCGTTCGAAGACACGACGATGGCAGCAGGAGTTGGTGAAGCGGGAACCTCGGCGAGGTGGGCGGCCATCTCGCGGAGGATCTGGGTTTCGCCGCCGACGATGACGAAGCGCTTACAGAGATTCTCAAGCTCGCGGATGTTGCCGGGCCAGGCGTGACGCAGCATGGCCTGCTCGGCTTCGGCGGAGAAGGCGGCGGGCGGCTTGCTGTATTGCGCGGCGTACTTGGCGAGGAAAAGACGCATGAGCGGCAGAATCTCATCGCGGCGTTCGCGCAGCGGGGGGATGTGGATGCTGACGACGTTGATGCGGTAGAAGAGGTCTTCGCGGAAGAGGCCATCGGCCACGCGCTGTTCGAGCAGCTTGTTGGTGGCGCAGAGCAGGCGGACATCGACCTTCACATCGTGCTTGGCGCCGAGGCGGGCGAATTCGCCGTCTTGCAGGACGTGGAGGAGCTTGGCCTGGAGCTGCGGCGACATCTCGGCAATCTCATCGAGGAAGAGGGTGCCGGTGTGGGCGAGTTCAAACTTGCCGGGTTTGGATTTGGTTGCGCCGGTGAAGGCACCGGCTTCGTAGCCGAAGAGTTCGCTCTCCAGCAGGTCGTGCGGGATGGCGGCGCAGTTCACCTTGACGAAGGGCTTCTGAGCGCGGGGCGAGCGCGTGAAGATCATACGGGCGACGATCTCTTTGCCGACGCCGCTCTCGCCGCGGATGAGCACGGTGGCGGCGGTAGTGGCGACCTTGGCGATGGTCTCGCGAATCTCTGCCATGTGCGGGTGGCGGCCGAAGAGGGCGTGATCGCGCGGGCCGAGCGCGGTATCGGGAGACCCAGACGCTAAAGACGGAGCCTCCGCGGCGGGGTCAGATTGTGAAGGCGCGTTCTCCTCGTGCCGCAGACGGACAAGGATGCGGGCGACGGCATCGATGATCTCTTCGTCAGAGTTCGACATGAGCAGGAGATCTTCTGCGCCGAGGCGGGAGGCGAGGAAGGCTGTCTCGGGGCGGGCCGAGGTGAGCATGACCAGGACGGGCGTGCGCTTGTTGTGGGCGCGGAAGTGGGCGAGCACATCCGCATCTTTTTTGAGTTCGAGGAGGATGAGGTTGGGCTTTTCTTCGGCGACGGTGCGCGGAAGCTCGCGGGCCAGGTCGGCGGGGGTGGGCTCGTCGAACGGGATCAGGTCGTAACCGACCGGGGTGAGGACGTTCGCAAGGCTCTCCGCGAGGCCACGGGTGTGGGCGGCGATCATGACGCGGGCTCTGGTGAGTACGGGCACAGTTGTGGCTTATTTTACGGGGTTGGGAGCGAGGGCGGAAGGCTTTCAGCCGGGGAGTGGCGGCGGTGGTGCGGAGAAGGCTTAACGGTGATGACAGTGATGACGGGATAAGGCAAAAACGGAACCACGGATTCCGCAGATCTTCACGGATAAAATAAGGACAAAAGCAAAGAGGGTTAGAAGCAAAGACAAAAAGCAGATTCTTCGCTGCGCTCAGAATGACAAAGAAAAATTATTGCTCTGGATGACAAATCAACAACAAAGACAGAAGCAGATTCCGCCGCTATGCGGTGGAATGACCAGCAAATGAACGACGGCAAAACAAATACTGAGATCCTTCACTGCGTTCAGGATGACGCATTATTCGATTGGGCTGTCGCATTATTCTTCGCGTGGGCTGACCGCACTATTCGAGGGGGAGTTGGAGGTTGGTGGCGGCGGCGGGGAGGGCGCGTTTAGCGCGCTTCAATGTGGCGTCGCGGCGGTGGAGGGGGTACTCGGGCTGGCGGCCATCGAGAATCTGCTGGATGGTAAGAATCTGGATGCGGGGATAGGTGGAACCATCGGATGATTTGTAGAGGCCGGCTTCAGCGGCTTCCTTCATCATGGGGCGGGTGGGCTCTTCAAAGCACAGGAAGATGCCGATCTCGGCCTTCTCGCGCTCGATGACGCCGCGGAGATCACGTACCTGCGGAACGCTGACGCCTCCGGCTTTGACGGAGAAGATAATCTGCTTGGATTTGCCGGACTCGTCGTCGTGGAAGTAGAGGCGGCCATCGATGCCGCGGTCGGCACCCTTCTTCTGCTCGTTGGGGCGCGCACCGACCTGGCCCAATGCCCACCACTGGAACTGGTACTTATCTTCTTCGGCTAGCTTGGCTGCGCCTTCGTAGTCGGTTGGCTCGCCGATGATGGTGTAGGTGCTGCGCACCTCGGGGCCAAAGGCATCAGAGAGACGCTTCTTGATGAGGCCGATGGCGAGATGAGTGATATCGATGCCGATCCAGTTGCGATTGAGCTTCTGCGCGACCTGCACGGTAGTGCCGCAGCCGCAGAAGGGATCGAGGATGACGTCGCCTTCATTGGAACTGGCTTTGACGATGCGTTCGAGGAGAGCTTCGGGTTTTTGGGTGGGATAGCCGAGCTTCTCTGCTCCTGCGGTAATTTCGATATCATCCCAGAAATCACTCACTGGAATGCCTTCCTGCTCATCAAGATAACGTTTGTAGCGTGCTATACCCTTTCCTTCGCGTGGAACGACTATGTTTCCCTTGTCATATTCCGCCTGCATCCGTTCCCTGGTCCATCGCCAAACCTTTGTTTGCCCCATGAACTCATATGTCAGATTAGGACGATCAGAATTTGGATTAAGGAGACTTGTAAGCTGATACCTGCGACCATGTTCGTCTTTCAGAGAATATTGCTTCTCTGATTTCTCCGGGTCATAAGCCTGGTACTGAGCATTCCACTTAGCGGCATTGCCTTCTTTAGCAAAATTGAGAATAACATCGTGATTGCGCGCAAATCTCGTAAAGGCTAGTCCTTTCGGATGTGAACGTCTCCATACAATTTCGTTACGAAAGTTAGCTGGTCCAAAGACAGCATCCATCAAAATTTTTAGGTAGTGGGAGGCGGTAGGGTCGCAGTGGAGGTAGATGGAGCCGGTGGCTTTGAGGGCGCGTTTGAGTTCGACGAGGCGCGGGGCCATCATGGCGAGATAGGCCATCATGTCGCTGCCGCCGAGGAAGGTGCGGAAGGCGCGCATGGCATCGGCGACGCGGCCGCCCTGCTCTACGATCTCTTCGTAGGCGCGCTCGGCG
>JARLFX010000377.1 GCA_031296355.1 Acidobacteriaceae bacterium | reverse complement strand
GAAAGAATCTTCTATGAACGGTAGCCGCAGGCTGTTGAGGCTGATGCTGTATCTATTGCTGGCGCTGGCCGGAACGCGGCTGTGGGCGCAGGGACCGCCGTACCAGACCGACGATCCTGTGCCGGTGGATCTGCACCACTACGAGTTTTATATCTTCGGCGCAATGGATGGGACTACAAAGGAAATCGATTCCGTTGGGCCTGGTTTTGAGTTCAACTGGGGAGCGATTCCGCGCGTGCAGATTCACGCGGTTCTGCCGCTGGGGACTGTTGCACCGCTGAACGATCCGGTCTATCTGCCGGAGGGCACGGGGAGCGTTGCCTACGGACTAACCGACATGGAACTCGGCGCGAAAATTGCATGGATCAAGGAGACGAAGAAGTTTCCGCAGATTGGCAGCTTCACCATGTTCGAGATGCCGACGGGGGACGACAACCAGGGGCTCGGCGTGGGGAAGGTCTGGTACAAGCTGCCGATCTGGGCGCAGAAGAACATTGGCGATTGGACGCTGGATGGCGGCGCCGGTTACCAGGTGGTTCCGCAGACGGACTTCCGCAACTTTGCTTACGGCGGATTCCTGGTGAAGAAGAAGTTGAGCGAGAGGCTGGAGTTGGGAGCGGAGATTTTTGCGCACGGGAGGGAGGGGGCGGCTCCGGCGCAGGTTGAGTCTTCCGCGCTGCTCGACGTGGGCGGGTACTACCACTTCAAGAATCATCCGGGCGAGCAGTTTCTGTTTTGCTATGGGCATTCGGTTGCAGGGCAGACGGAAAACTACGCCTATGTGGGGATGTATTGGACGTGGGGAAGAGACAACAAGGATGCAGCTAGAAACGTGCCGTTCGCTGGGCAGAGTTATAGGAATGGGTTGTAAGGAGTCTATGAGCGGCCCTATTCAGCAGAACAATATTCCCTCAGGGGCTAAAGCCCTGACTAATTTTTCTGCATTTACGGCACGGCTGAAGCCTTGCCCTTTCAAAACATCGAGTTATTGGAATATTTCCTAAGTTGGATGAAGTGAGTTAGTAACTCGGCAGATCGATTGCATGAGTTAGAAGGTATAAGTTCAGGGGCACGCGAGGTGGGTAAATGGAAATTACTGAACGCAGTTTGATGACGCTGATTCACGGGATGGGATTTGGAGCGCTTTATCTGCTGGCGTGCTCGGGAGCGATCATCGAGTTATACAGGCGCTATGCGCCGTCTTGCACGATGCCGGTCGAGGTTCGGGACGAAAGGTTTTTGAGCGCCTATCTGGTGGTGATGGCGGCGCTGGCCTGGCTTACGGTGCTTACGGGGGCTTACATTATTTACCCGTGGTATCGGGCAGTTGCGCCGCCGGGGACTGCGAATCTGGCGGGGTTTCCGCAGCGGTTGCTGATGGCGAG
>JARLFX010000376.1 GCA_031296355.1 Acidobacteriaceae bacterium | reverse complement strand
GTTGTCGAGGATCATGTCCTTGGCACCAACGATTGCCGCGGATGGATTCGGGAGTCGCTCTATCGCAAACTCCATCTCTCGCCGGATCGCTTCTGCCAATTTCGATTGGCATTCGATGCGCGCGAACCGAAGCAGGCAAAAGGTGCGTTGAAGGCGATGAGTGATCGTGTAGCCGACAGGCTTGCGGTCGATTGCATTTTGCCCGAAAGTGCCTGCAAACCCAATCTCAAGGGAGGAAGCAGATTTCTTCCCCAGATCGGGACTTCCGGCCGTCTGTACACAGGTCCAGCGGTGCTCGGGATTAAACAATGGTCTCGCGTCACCGAATACGGATCGAGTTACACGCTGGTCGAGCACGCTTCGGATGAGGCTCTCCAACTTGAGATCATGCCTCGCGCAATCGAGGAAGTTCGCAAGGTGAGGAAGGCCTGGGACGATGGTGACTATGAAGGCTTGCTGCGCGTTCTTGGCAAGTCTGAAGAAGACGCCACGTTCGACATGAGCTTCGATCCTGAGGCTCTGGAAGGCGGAAACAATTCGCCTTCGGAAGAGTGGGAGCCGGCGGAAGCGGTTCTCCTGGCAGACAAAAGCGGAAACAGTATCCGGTTTCCCTATGTGTCGAACCAGATCAACCGCAAGTTGGCACGCTGGGCATTCCGCACATTGACGAGTGGCGGCTTCAAGTTGCCGGCATTCGCGCTCTCCGATGACGGCATCCTGGTCGAGCACGAGGGCAAGATACTCGCGGCCTCGGACTGGATACCGGAAGACACCGCCATCACAAGCGTCACGGCCGAGCAGAGTCTTTGCATTCGCTATCCAATTCGGATGCAGGAGGACTTGCTGCCCGTGCGCCATATTCGAGATGCAGAACTTGTCCCGATGCTTGCACGCGCATTGGGCAAGACCGATCTGCCAGAGCCGTTGATTGCCTACATTCTGAAACGTCAGCTCCGCATGGAGGGAACGTACATCCTTCATTCGGAGACGGCGAAGCGGAATGGCGGCGACTTCGACTTCGATACCATCTGCGCCATGCCGTCTGACCTGTTTCCGAAGTTCGTTGTCGGACGGGTCGCGTATGGAGAGAGATTCCATCAGGAGAAGACCAAGCTCAAAAAGGCAAAGTCTCCCTGGTGGAACGTTTATCTGGTTGCAATGAAGGCCAGAGGAAACCGGATCGGTTCGATCACCGATCTGAAGACCTCATGCCTTGCAGCCGGACGACCTGATCTTGCCTACAAGCTTGTCGAGCAGTTGCAAAACGCGCTCGACTCGCTAAAGCATCGGGTCGAGATCGACGAGT
The DNA here is from genome assembly GCA_031296355.1 of Acidobacteriaceae bacterium. The sequence goes on along the minus strand of JARLFX010000376.1, from coordinate 82 downwards.
CGGTCATCAGCGATATTCGGAAGGAAGTCAGTCCGGCGCCCTGGCTCAGATATAAACGTGAGCGCAGAGTTTCGGATTTGCC
>JARLFX010000375.1 GCA_031296355.1 Acidobacteriaceae bacterium | reverse complement strand
GCGCACTGCCAAGGCACGCACCAGAGAAGCACTCGATCAGGCCATTGCTCAGATGCTGCCCCTGCTCACTGCCGAGGATGCAAGAGCTTGGTTCAGGCTCCCATTTAACACTCTACAGCAATAGGAGAAATGCTCTAGAATCGCTGAGACAGCCCTCCATCGGCGTAAAGATCGATTCCGGTGCAGTAGGAACTCTCGTCGGAAGCCAAGAAGAAGGCGGCATTTGCCATCTCTTCAGCGGTTCCCAGACGCCCAAGAACCGGAAGGCTAGCCATTTGTTCGCGCGCTACCGCAGCTTCCTTCTCCGTCTTGAATTGTCCGTCGATGATGGGGGTATCGATCGGTCCGGGACTCAGATTGTTCACCCTGATCTTCCGGCCTTTCAGGTCCGCCGCAAACGTTCTCGCGAAGGATCGCACCGCCGCCTTGGTCGCGGTGTATACGCTGGTAGCTGGCATTCCCATGCCGGAGACGGACGAACCGACCAGCACGATTGAGCCTCCGTCCTTCAGAAGCGGCAGCGACTTCTGAATCGTAAAGAAGAGCCCTTTGGTGTTGATATCGAACATGCGGTCATAAGCCTCAGGAGTGACAGCCTCGATGGGCAGGTTCTCAACGATTCCGGCATTTGCAACAACAATGTCCAGCGTTCCCTTCGCATGCTGCACTGTTTTGTACAGCCGGTCCAGGTCTTCCACCTTGCTCACATCGCCCTGCACGGCGATGGCGTTGCTTCCAAGCGTTGCCTTGGCTCGATCAAGCTCCGTCTGCCTGCGGCTGGTGATAAAGACGAAGGCGCCCTCCGCCAGAAACCGCTTAGCGATCGCCAGGCCTATCCCCGTTGCTGCTCCGGTGACCACCGCAACTTTCCCATTCAATTTCGACATGTGTTCTTCCTCTGCTTCCATCGAAGCCATTCTCTCCCTTGAGGACTCAAGCTTGCCTCCCGCATTCAGGGCTGCTCTTAACTATACGATATGTATCGACATGTCGTACTACACGACAGCGCCGGGTGTTTGCGAAGCGAGATCGTGCGGACAAGGGACTTCAGCATTACCATGGAAGTAGCATTGAACGAAGCGAGAGTTTGTTGGCCACCAGAAAAGTAATATCTTCAACTCGTTTACCGCCGAAGCAGTTCGAGCGCGTATCCCGCGCTCTCGCCGAGCCTCGCCGAACCCTGATCCTGAAGCAGATTTCCGAGGCGGGAGGTGAGATCAATTGCGGCGATCTCGCGGCCCAGCATGAGATCGGTCATCAAACGATGTCGCACCACACCAAAGAACTGGAAAATGCGGGGCTGATCGAAATTCGACGGGAGGGCCGATTCGGGTACATCTCTCTGAAGCGGGATGTCCTGCGTGCTTTTCTGGATGAACTCTCGGAGATTTAGGGACGGGCGGCCTGCGTCTGCGGTGTCGTGAACTTTCGTATCGCTCTGAACTGACCGGCTTTTCCGTAGGTACTGAGAAGCCGCCCGCTATTCGCCGATCTGCCAAGGTGCAATCGTCTGCTGACAATAACAGCCAACTAGAGTTTGCAAATCTTCAGTGGTTGGATAGGTGCTTGAGCGACTTGGCGGCAACAGAGAATTATTCCGGAATGGATGGCCACTTAAGTCCGTGAGAACGTGCTGAGACAGACCGTTGGCCAAATTCCCGCGATCAGCTCGAAATAATTCGGTTCGCCGGCTTTTCTCTCGCCAACAATTTAGCTTGGACCCCACGCAAGGATTCCTAAGTGACACTATTGAGCTGCGTAGCGAGTCTTTTCATTGCGGCATTTTCGCGGATGACTTCGCCAGTATCTTGGCTGCGCAAAGCTATTTCTGCGGCGATTGAACGACCGAGAATTCGCTGATCAATATTGCCAAACGATCCAGGCACGAGCCTTCCCAACCAACCGACCCAGACCGGGGTATGAGCGTTGCCGACAATGATGCCGGGGCGAAAAATGGCGAGGCGGGTAAAACCGATGCTGCGCACAGTGTCTTCCTTCATGCCCATGACTCGCACGTAGCGAAACCAACTGCGCGCTGTGCTTCCTGCCGCAGAAAGGAGGCAAAACTGGGCTACTCCGGCGTCATGGCAGCCACGCGCAAAGGCACCGACGACGCCGACCTCAAGTCGTTGAAATTCTTCTTCGCTCCAACGCATCGATCCAGAACCGACACCCACACAGCTCACGGCGCTGACGGGACCTTGGCTCAAAACTTCGTGGGCAAGGGCGGTAGTGCGCTCGTCAAAGTCAGCAGCGCCGGTATCAAGAACGACGTTGCGCACCCGCGATCGCGGCGCAATGGGCTTTCTGGTGACCATCACCACTTCCCGGCACTCTGGAATTGACAGCAACTCCGCGACGGCTGCACCGCCGACTTGTCCGGTACCACCAAGGATGATTACGGCGAAATTCTGCTTCACAATGAGGACCTCTGCTTACGTAAGGGATGCCACATTCCCGTTCACCCCAGAGCCAAGCATACTTGGTCTCGGTTCTAAATTGAGTCAGTGAGGCATGGCGTTTCTCAATTGGCCAGTTAAGAGAGCAATGCACTCGTTGAGCATGGGTTGAGCGGCATTCAGAGGATTAGTCTCGATAACGCCGCTGTTTTGAACAATCTTAACGGACCTTTGCTTTTGCACGGCAGAGGTCAACGTGCAAAAGCCTGGGCTTTAATGCAATTGAGGGTGCTCAAAAGCCTCTCGCTGGCCAAAGAATTGATGGCGCTATGCCGACTTTACAGGACTAAAGAAAGGTGGCGCACATCTTCAAACGTGTCCACCTATTCTTTGGATTTTTCTTCGATACGCGATCACCTACCAGGAGTAGACACCGTCTTTATGGATGAAGCTACCGGATGGACCATTGTCCGGTAGTTGGGCCAGGCGCACTATGGCGATGGCTCCCTCTTCTAACGTCTGATGTCCGGTATGGTTGTTCAAATCGGTCGCGGTGAACCCGGGGCAGGCAGAGTTGACCTTGATAGTGGTCTCGCGCAGATCATATGCCAAGTCGACAGTGAACATATTGAGCGCTGCCTTCGAGGCGTTGTAGGCAAGAACCTTGGCGTCGTAGTACGGAGTATTCGGATTGCCGTTGATTGCGATGGAACCCAGTCCGCTCGACACATTCACAATGCGCGCACTTTTCGCGGCACGCAGCAGAGGCAATAACGGCTGCGTGAATGCCACTGTGCCGAAGAAGTTCGTTTCAAAAGTGCTTCGCAGCGTTTGGATGCTGACATCACTTGCGTGTCCATCGCCCTTTTCGAAGACTCCGGCGTTATTCACCAGTACATCCAGACGCCCGAACTCTGCGCCGATTTGCTTGGCAAGCTCTGTCGCACTTTCGACTGCGTTGTTTAGGTCCGCCGCAACGAAGCGCACATCGAGGCCCTCTTCTCGCAGCTTGCGCGCAGCTTCTTCTCCTCGCGAAGCATCGCGCGCTCCTAGCAGCACCGTAAAGCCGGAATGCCCCAATTGACGTGCCACCTCAAAGCCGATGCCCTTGTTGGCTCCTGTGATCAGAACGACCTTTGCCATGAATCCTCCTACGCGGTTAATTGCAAGTGATCTGCGAAGATGTACACCGTTCACCACGATTATGTATACCGTACATCTTGGATTGACTGCGCGTCAAGATGTACAGTGTAATTGATGGCATATCCGGCGAAGACAGATCGAGAAAGCATTCTGAATGCGGCCCTGGAACAGGTCGAAAGCGAGGGTCTTGAGAACCTTGCCATTCGGTCCGTGGCCGCAAAGCTGGAATTGGCGCCTAATGCGCTCTACCGATACTTTGAGAATCTCTCCGCTCTAGAGCTTGCTGTGGCTGAGCAAGTCCGCTTCCAGATGCTTGAAGTCATGCAGAAGGTAATCGGCCGAAAAGGCCCAACGGAGTCGATTCGCGCCATCTCTGAGGCGTACCTCCGCTTTGCCCGCGAACGGCCTTGCGCTTTTGCGCTGTACTTGAAGAATTCGGATTCGCAAACCCCACAATGCGCAAGGAACACCGAATTTTTCGTAGAGCAGGTCGCGCGCGTCTACGGAGAAGACCGAGCGCGGATGGCGGCACATGCGCTTTGGGCTCAGATCCACGGTCTAGCCGTCTTGCTCGGCGCCGGCGTTCTCCCTTGGGAGGAGGC
>JARLFX010000053.1 GCA_031296355.1 Acidobacteriaceae bacterium | reverse complement strand
CTTACCCTGTCTAACCTGGGTTTTACCGCAAGCGTGAAACGTGCACTCGCAAACGATGTAACCGTCTGCGGCGAGCACGAGCCTGTTGCCTACGTAACCGAATACTTCCAGGGCGATGGAGTTACAACCCAATTCTACCTAGCTGCAGACCCATACTTCCCTCCCACCTCGAAGTCGATCATCATCCATGAGCAATTCAACGAGGCTCAGATCGATACGCGTATCTGGGGGAATACTGCCGGACATAACTACATATCGCTGGGTGCTGGTGGCCTGGCAATGACTGGCGGAAACGGACTCGATGGTCAAGCGGCACTGTGTTGGCTTGATCCGGTGGAGATGGGTGGAACTCTACTTATGGAGGCTGAGGGAGTAACTCTCTCTCCGGGCAGCACCGGGATCCTAGCTGGTTTTTTTACCGGGGGAGAGGAGGCCGTTGGGTGCACAGCAGGCTTTCAGGTTACAGCTCAGCAAGGAACAGGAGCAGTTACTTTGCAGCCGTTAATTCAAGGGACCCCATCCGGGATAACATTTGCGGTAAGCGCAGCCAACCAATATACGCTCAGGGTGAGGGTGCACTGTCCGGATTGCATCCGCTCACATGCAATTTACCGCTCCTTCGGAGATGATGGCCCAATTGCCGCAGGAGGTGAGTGGGTTCTTAATCTCGGGAAGTTGCAACTCGAGGTACAAGAGTTCGTTAATGGGGTTGGTGCGATACCGGTGACTCTGTACGACGGTGCGCTCGCGAATGTGCCTGGATGGTGCACCGTGGTGGCGGCAAGTACCATGAACCTTATTGGATCGATGCGGGCGTTCAATCTGACAAACCTCGGCTCAGGTTGGGTGGTGAGCACTCCCCCCAACGGTGGCACTTATACACGTCGGTTAGGCACTACAGAGGAAGCTGGCGAGTGCCAACTGGAGCGCACCGGCAAGGTGGTCTTTTACCTGGGATATGTACCCGTAATCGGAGAACAGATCGCGGTAAGTTATCGAACAGTGGGCAGAGCTGTGGGACGATCTGTAAATACAGCCAGCCAGCAGATGCTTACGCAAGCCGGATCACCCGCAGTAGCAACATGGATTGGCTCTGTAACATCGCCTCCGACGCGTTGTTCGGCTGACTGCCGCAATGCTGCACTTGTAATGGAACAGGCAGCGACTGGAGTTAGCGCCTTGTGGAGCGGAACCTACAAAGACAGTAGAAACAATTTTGCCTCCGACGTGTGGCCTGGTGATGCATTGCAGCTCAATGCGCCTTCTACCGATTTGGATGCACAGGTCGTGGTTAGGACGGTGAAGATAAGTTACAAGGCTAGTTACCCTGACTTAGTTGAGTATGCGATCACGTTTGCCAACGACTGGGCTGCCGATCTTGCAATCAAGACGAGCGCAGCGGTTCCCGCGGATGCATGGCTGCCAGTGACGGCAGCGCCAACTGTGCTTGCCAATTTGACCGGCCTTACCGTGACGACGCTGAATGGGACCACGGTGGAGATCAACACAGGCGTTACTCCTCCTGTAGGGGGAGGATTTGAGATCCGGAGGCGCGACTTTGCGTTCATGCCTGGTGAAGATACTGGGCTGGTGGCAAGGGCGAGTTTACCAAATATGATTTTCGCGAGAGAGACTACAAACGACCGATTCTATATTCGGATGTATGACGGCGCGACACCTCCCAACTACTCTGAGTTCTCAACGGCATTGTTCATCAACCTTCCGATGAACTCGTGAGTTGCACAATTTTCGTGGGTGAATGATCAGATGGGGTCCAGTGGATGCGAATGATGAATGAATTCGAAGCTCAAGTGCTTAGCGATTTGAGCGTGCTAAAAACGCAGATGACCGGACTGATGGGCGATGGCAATGGCGGACGGATTGCTGAGTTGGAGAGGCGCCTCGAACGTCATGAGCAAAACTGGCAACGTGCCAAGGGATTTCTGGCAGCGGCCAGTGTGGTATTTGCGGTGATAGAAGTGGCATTTGAAGCTTGGCACCGGCACTGACGAATTGGGGTTGACGCCGAGAAAATGGAAAAGCATGCTTCCATGTTGGGTCTACTTTCTGAAGACTCGTATAATCAGGCTTATGAGCGAACAACCACTGGTAGGCGTGGTGATGGGCAGCCGAAGCGATTACGAGATACTCGCGGCGGCCGTCGAGATTTTGCGCGAGCTTAAAATTCCGCATGAAGCGCGCAT
>JARLFX010000374.1 GCA_031296355.1 Acidobacteriaceae bacterium | reverse complement strand
CCTATCACTCCGGCCATTAGCCGCGCCGCAAAGCCTGCAATACAATGAGGAAGCCCCAGACGGGAAGGGAAGCATGAGCTGGTTTAAGCGCGAAGACAACGAGATTGTGACGGACAATACCAAGACCGTCCGCACCGAAGGCCTATGGACCAAGTGCGATGGTTGCCGCCAGATTATCTTCAAGGCCGACCTCGACGCCAACGAGAACGTCTGCCCCAAGTGCGGCAAGCACTTCCGCATCGGCGCGCGTCAGCGCATCGCCGGCCTGCTCGACGAAGGCTATGAGCTGGTCGACCTTGAGCTGGTCTCCACTGATCCCCTCCACTTCACCGACCTCAAGCCGTACAAGTCCCGCCTGAAGAAAGCGCAGGCTGACACCGGCCTGAACGACGCCGTCATCAACGCTCTGGGCCGCATGGGCGACCACGACGTCGTGCTCAGCGTGATGGAGTACAGTTTCATCGGCGGCAGCATGGGAGCTGTTGTGGGCGAGACCATCGCCCGCGCCGTAGACCGTTCGCTGTCCACCCGCAAGCCGCTCATCATCGTGTCCTCATCCGGTGGCGCGCGCATGATGGAAGGCATCGCCAGCCTGATGCAGCTCGCCAAGATCTCCACCGCACTGGCGAAGATGGATGATGAGAAGATTCCCTACATCGCCGTGCTCACGGACCCCACCACCGGCGGCGTCACCGCCAGCTTCGCCATGCTGGGCGACCTGAACATTGCCGAACCCGGCGCTCTCATCGGCTTTGCCGGCCCCCGCGTCATTGAGCAGACCATCCGTCAGAAGCTGCCCGAAGGCTTCCAGCGCTCCGAGTTTCTGTTGCAGCACGGCATGCTTGACGCCGTGGTCCCACGCAAGGAGATGAAGCAGTACATCATCCGCGCGCTGGATTGGATGACACCGAAGCGGTAGCCGCTATGTTTGAACTGTCCTTCTGCCCCTTGAGCGAAGCGAAGGGGAAGAATCTTCTTCTGTCTTGGCTTTTACCCCTGTTTGTCATTCGGGAACGCAGCGCACGGAATCTGCTTCTGCTGTTGCCTTTGCCTCTGTTTGTCATCCCGCAGCGCAGCGAAGGGACCTGCTTCTGTTTTTGCATTTGTTTTTGCTTCTAGGGTAGGTGCGGGCTTCAGCCCGCACATTAAAATCCGCTACAGAACCGGGCTTCAGCCCCTGAGGTAATCGCTTCAGACACTAAAATAATCTCTACATCTTGATTCACACCGCATAGTCGTTCCATTCTCCCCGTGAAAGGAAACGAACATGATCCTCGGCATCAGCACCACCCTCTTCACTCAAATCCACGTAGCCATCAGCCTCATCGGCATCGCCACCGGCTTCATTGTTGTGTTCGGCATGATCGCTGGCAAGCGTCTGCCTGTGTTGACGGCAATCTTTCTCGCCACCACTATCCTGACCAACGTGACCGGCTTCTTTTACCCGTTTCACGGTATGACGCCCGGCATCGTGGTTGGGATACTGTCTCTGGTGATATTGGCCTTCACGCTGATTGCGCTCTATAGCAAGCATCTTGCTGGCGGCTGGCGCAGGACGTACGTCATCACCGCGGTCATCGCACTCTACTTCAACTTCTTCGTCCTGATCGTGCAGAGCTTTATGAAGGTTCCGTCACTGCACGCTCTGGCGCCGACGGGATCAGAACCACCATTCAAGATCGCCCAGGCGGTAACGCTGGTGGTCTTTGTGGTGCTGACCGTGCTGGCGGATAAAAAGTTTCGGGTTGCGTCGACGGCATAGTTATGGAGTCGTGTTCGGCCTTTGCTCCGCGTTTCTTTTGCGGGTACTCATGGCTCGATTCACCCATAAATTCGCCTGCGCGATGTCTGCCTTACGCGCCGATGCATCGCCACATTCGAGATTAGCTTTGCGACGATAGACCAAATTGAGATACGACATCGCGTCATCATAGTTCGGACGGAGTTCGATAGCGCGCAAAAGCGTTTTCAATCCATCATCCACTAAAGCTGTGTTTGCTTCCTGCAGCCTGGCACAGATTGCCCCATCTTTCTTGGCATTGCCTTCCCCATCGTCCGTCAATCCTGCCGTTGCGAGGATCGAAATTGCGTTCTTGTAAGATTGCGTCCAGTCAATGACGCCGATAGTGTAGTAGGCTTCGGCATCCTCTGGATTAGCAGTAATAACTTTCCACTGATACTCCTTGGCCCCGTCGAAATTCTTAATGTTGTAGTAGATCGACGCAATTTACTTAAGCGCAATGGTGTCATTGGGCTTCATTTTGAGCACAATCTGAAAGTTGTCGATGGCTCTCTGCGCCATCTGCAGGTTCTCTGGCGTGTCGACATTCGGAACTACTTGCTGTGCACAGGCAGTTCCCAAATAGAGATAGCCAATTGAGTGTGCGGGAGCGAGATCAACCACCCTCTGGAAATGATTGATTGCTTCGTCGTATTGGGCGGTCTTGTATGCCTGAACGCCCTTATTAAGTTCGTCTCTGGCCTGTAAGTTCTGGCTGGTTTCTGGTTCTGCAGCTGGCTTCGCCTGAGCCAGTATCGGATTTCCGTTTCCCAGGCCGAGGATGAACACCAGGATGATGGAACAAGCACATTTCGTTACGGCCACCTGACGTATCATTTCAGCCCCCACAAAGTTGTGTGGCCAATATTACATCCATCTGTCAGACAATATCCCTATGCAGCACGGAACCCCCTCCATCACCGCAATGCGCGTAGCCATGCGGCGCGCGGCGCACCAGATCTATGACCGCCCCCTCGTCCTCGACGATCCCATCGCGCTCGCCATCGTGGGCCAGGAACGCTGCGACAAGCTGCGCTCTGACCCCGAGACGCAGTCCGCGCCTATCGCCGTAGCCATGCGCGCCTACATGGCCGTGCGCTCGCGGTTCGCGGAAGACCACCTCGCCGAAGCCGTGAGCGCCGGGGTCACCCAATACGTAATATTGGGTGCCGGATTAGACACCTTCGCCCACCGCAACCCCTACCCGCACCTGCGCGTCTTTGAGGTTGATTTCCCCGCCACCCAGGCGTGGAAGCATGACATGTTGGCCGAGGCCGCGCTGCCGCATCCTGCCTGCCTCACCTACGCTCCGGTGGATTTTGAGCATGAGCACCATACCCTGGGCAATGCTCTCGAAACCGTAGGTTTCGAGCCGAATAAAAAAACCTTCTTCAGTTGGCTCGGTGTGGTGCCCTATCTCACGCTGGATGCCTTCCGCACCACGCTGGCCTTCACCGCGTCGCTGCCCACCGGCAGCGGCATCGCGTTTGACTATGGCCTGCCACGCGAGTTACTGAGCGAGCGCGGCAAGGCGGGCTTCGATTACCTCTCCTCGCGCGTGCGTCGCGCCGGAGAGCCCTTCCAGCTCTTCTTCACGCCGCAACAGGTTGCCGCCGAGCTGACCGCCGCAGGCTACAGCAACATGCAAGACCTAAATCCCGCTGCGCTGTCGGCCCGTTATTTCGCCCACAATGCTGTTGAGCAGAACCAGACGAGCTCCAGCCCGCTTGCCCTGCGCGGCGAAATGGGCCACATGCTCTGCGCCTGGCTGTAAGAACTCAACCCCGGATTACACAGATGTTGATGCAGCGCAGAAACCACCATTTAAAGTTTCTGGATCCGTGTTCATCCGTGTAATCCGTGGTTAAGTTTTTTCTTTCGCTCAGCGTTAAAACAAAAAGACCGCGCCTGGTTCGGCTGCGGTCCTGATGAAACCCTGTACAGATTCTGATGATTCGTTACAGCGTTGCCAGAGATTACTCCGTGCACTCTTCAGCGTCGATATCGTTCTCCTGCTCTTGAATGCGTGCATCCATCGAAACGAAGCACGG
>JARLFX010000052.1 GCA_031296355.1 Acidobacteriaceae bacterium | reverse complement strand
GAATAAATGACTGGCAGTGCACACCTTGCACATGCCAGTGGAGAGGTAGAGTACAGAGGACACAGGTACGATAATAAATACAGTATTCTCACCTCTGACAGGTCTGCATTCGTATCCTAGCAGCGCCTGTCACATCCTCCCCCCTCAGCTTGGCTTTGGTCCTCCAAAGGCCAGACCGTCGAAGAGGAGGGACGACAGGCGGACACTCATGCGCCCATCCACAACGATGGCGAGGCAGCTCCGCTCCGTGTCAGCAGCTGGTGGAGGACGATCTGCGCCGCCCATCGGGAGCCGCCTTGCTGCCGCGCGTCGTACTCCGCCACCGCCTCGGGTGCGGTACGAATCAGCTGAGTACGTGACTGCCACTGGTCATGCTCTGCACCGTAGCCCTTCCAGCGGATGAGCAGCTCGCGTCGGCCGCTGGACCCGCGCTGAGCCAGCACTGCTTCGACTTCATAGCGAGCATCGCCATTCGTATCCGCGTCCACAGCAGGTGGCTGGTGCAACCGCTGCGGCCGGCCAGGGAACAGTGCATGATCGCTGTGGCGGTACGGCTTGAGGCGCGAGATGTTGAAGGTCGGATGCAGCGCACCCAGCAGTGGTGGGAGGTCCAGCGTGACGGCGTTATCGTTGACGCTGCCCTGCACACGAAATGGGCCGATGTATCGTCCCGTCAGCTTGTGCATACCGCTGCGCAGCTGCAGACCCTCCGTCGCCAGCAGCACCTGATCGCCTGCTTTCAGCTGGAGCAGACGTCGGTGTCGGTCGGCGAGTCGCTTCTGCCTCGCTTGCGCGATCTCCGCTTGGCTTCGCGCGTGGTCGAGCGCCGCCTTCATACGTTCGGCGCGCTGACCCACCGCCGGTAGTGTCGCCGGTCGTGCATCGTCGAGCGCGCAGTCGATTGGCAGGCGTGCCTCCGTGCCATACACGAGGGTGAACGGTGCCGCACCTGTCGACGCCTGCACCTTGCTGTTGAATGCAAGCTCGAGCGCCGGGAGGTACTCATCCCAGTCGTCGCCCATCGCATTGGCGTAGCTGCGCAGTGCGGTGATGAGCGTCTGAATCTCACGCTCCGACCGTCCGACTGCGGGTGCTGCGCCGTCGATAGGTTCACCTCACTGCCGAGTACTCGTGACAGCTCCTTCCAGAAGCGCGCCGTGATGCGCGGGTCG
>JARLFX010000051.1 GCA_031296355.1 Acidobacteriaceae bacterium | reverse complement strand
CCAAAACCCCAAAACCCCAAAACCCCAAAACCCCTACGGGAACGTGCACAGTCCGGTTCGTCCATCGGGGATCGTGGGAATAAAGCGAAGTGCAGTGCGGGGTTGTGTGGTGCTGGCTATAAGTGTATAATCTGTGATTATAAATATTCTCTCAATACACAACAATGATGATCCTGTTCGAGACCCCAGCGGGTTATGCGCTGTTCAAGGTGCTGAACGCGAAGAAGCTGAGTGAGGTGAACGACGTGTACCAATTCTTCAGCAGTCCCGAAGCTGCCGCCAAGACGTACCCACCCGATCCTATCGTTTTAGCGTCAAGCTCGAGGCCTTCCACAAATTCGCTGACTCCACGGAGGCTCTTAAGTCCGTGGCCAAGATGCTGAAGGGCAAGGTTCCAACGAATCTGAAGACCTTCCTCGAGGAGAACGTCATCTCCAAGGAGGTCCGCGACACCATCATGTGTATCTTGAGATTCCGTAATGGACGATAGGCGGCGAGAAGAAGCTGGCGAGCGCCATCAACTCTGAGCTAGGGCTGGAGTGTGTGTCGGACGAGCACAGCATTGAAGTGCTCCGTGGCCTGAGGATGCAGCTCAGCACTCTCCTCAAAGGCATCTCCGACGCCGACTTCAAGGCTATGAGCCTCGGCCTGGCCCACTCCATCTCCCGCTACCGTCTCAAGTTCTCCGCCGAGAAGGTCGATGTCATGATCATCCAAGCAATCTCGCTGCTGGACGACCTCGACAAGGAGCTCAACAACTACGCGATGAGACTGAAGGAGTGGTACTCGTGGCACTTCCCTGAGCTGGTCGACATCGTCAGCGACTATCTGCCCTATGCGAAGGTGGTGAGCAGACTGGGGATGAAGACGAACATAAAGGATACTGTGCTAAAGGACCTCGTGCCCGAGGAGGTCGAGAAGGACATCCGCACGGCTGTGGAGATGTCCATGGGTACCGAAATCTCGGCCACAGACGAGTCTCACATCAAGGACCTGGCGTGCCAGGTGATCGAGATGTACGAGTATCGCGAGTCGCTCGGCAACTACCTCAAGGCGAGGATGACCGCTGTGGCTCCGAACCTGTCGGCCATGGTGGGCGAGGTCGTGGGGTCCAGACTGATCGCCAAGGCTGGCTCGCTGATCAACCTTGCTAAGTACGACATTATTGTTTTTTATATATTCTAAATAGGCTTCCCGCAAGCACCGTCCAGATTCTGGGTGCTGAGAAGGCGCTGTTCAAGGCCATGAGGACCAAGCACAACACGCCCAAGTACGGGCTGATCTACCACGCCAGTCTCGTGGGTGCCGCCCCCGCCAGCGTCAAGGGCAAGATATCGCGCAGCCTGGCCGCCAAGTGCGCGCTGTGCATCAGGTACGACGCCATGGGAGACTCAAACGATGGAGCCTTCGGCGCTGCCAACAGGGCCTACATTGAGGCTAAGATCAAGCAGATCGAGAGCGTGGCTGGAAAGGCACCGGCGGCAGCGAAGCCAGTGCAGAGGTACTCGGCCCCGTCGCAGGCTGCGAGAGAGTACAACCCGGCGGCGGACTTCCCGGCCGTTGAGTACGAGTCTCATCATAACTGATCGGTAGGGCCAGGAAGCGCAAGGCTGAGACCGTCAAGGAGAGCAAGGGCGAGCCCGTCCAGAAGAAGAAGGTCACCAAGCTAGATGAATAAGATACGTATCTTTCTTTACGTACGCACCCTGCGCTCACACTCTCGCTGTCGTCCTATATTAATTCACAGTTGCCATTGCCGCTATTCACCCTGTTCTCTCCCACAGCCATGTCGCGAATCGAGGTGGACGTTCTGGGGTTTTGGGGTTTTGGGGTTTTGGGGTTTTGGGGTTTTGG
>JARLFX010000373.1 GCA_031296355.1 Acidobacteriaceae bacterium | reverse complement strand
GGGCGGGGTGCATCCTTCGCCGGTGCCGTATGCGGATATCGTGATGACGACGACGCACAAGACGCTGCGCGGACCGCGCGCGGGATTGATCCTGAGCAAGGAGAAGTTTGCGAAGGACATTGACCGCAGCGTATTCCCCGGACAGCAGGGCGGGCCGCTAATGCATATTGTGGCGGCGAAGGCGGTGGCGTTCCACGAGGCGCTACAGCCGGAGTTCAAGATCTACGCGAAGCAGATTGTGGCGAACGCGAAGGTGCTGGCAGAAGCGCTGGCGGGCGAGGGCTTCCGCATCATCAGCGGCGGCACGGATACGCACCTGATGCTGGTGGATGTGTTTACCAAGGGGATGTACGGTAGCGAGGCGGAGCATGCGCTGGGCGAGGCGGGCATCACGGTGAACAAGAACGCGATTCCGTACGATGTGAATCCGCCGATGAAGCCGAGCGGCATTCGCGTGGGCACGCCAGCGCTGACGACGCGCGGCATGAAGGAAGCGGAGATGCGGCAGATCGCGGTGTGGATTGCGCAGGCCCTGGAGCATCGCAATGATGCAGACAGGCTGGCGAAGATTCGCGGCGAAGTGCTGGAGATGGCGGAGCGGTTTCCGCTGTATGGGTGGCTGAGAGCGTAGATTTCAGTTCAGATAAGCGAACCCCCCGTCTTGTGTTCAAGGCGTGGGGTTTTCTGTTGCCGCTAATTGTTTGCAGTGAAGTTCAGGGTGAGGCGATAGCTGACGACGGCGGTGGGGGCATAGGCGAGGGCGTCAGGGTCCGGGTCGCCGTTTTTGTTGGTGCGGGCGGGCCAGAAATCGGCTGAGAGCGCGTAGGTAACATGGCCGATGATGGTGGGAAGCATGTCGAGTTCGGCGAGGTCGAGGTCTGGAAGTTTGGCGCCGCTATTGTGTTCGACGGGGGTTCCGGTTCCGGCTTCACTGGGCGGCGCGGTGCCGAGATAGCAGAGCACGGTGTGGCCGTTGGATTCGCGCATACTGAGCCAGCGGTAGGGATGTTCGCCGACGACGAAGGTGAGGGGGGAGCTGATATTGCGCACGCGTGAGGTGAGGACGATATCTTCGCCGAGAGAGTAGGTTTCTTTTTCGGATTCGAGGCGGGTGACGATGCCGTTGAAGCGGTCGCCCCAGGGCTTGCCGCGGGAGGTGAGGAACTCCACTTCGTCGTTTGGCCCGGCGTCGGGCTTCCAAGATGGGCGGAGGTAGGTGGTTTGCCGCGCCCATCCCCATTTGAAGGGGGTGATATTGAGATTGCCGCAGACGCGCGTGTGCAAGGAGATGAGCTCGACAGGCGTGGCGTCATCGGGCAGTACAAGGCGGATGGCGTCGAGCGTGGGGCAGGGCTTGGGATGCTTGTGATGCGAAGCGCCGGGTACGCTCTCCCACGTGATGGTGAACTGGGCAGATTCAGTGTGCTTGAGTACGACGGGGCCGGGAAAGAAGTGCTCGCTGAGCGAATTATTGATTACGACGGGGATGCGTTTGGGGTCGTAGTTGCGGGCGAGCGAACTGTCTGAGAGGCGGTGCGGGGTGTCAGCGAACTCCAGCAGGGGCTCACCGGAGAGGGAGCAGGTTTTGCCGGAGTTATAGAGCTGCATGAGCAGGAGTTGATGACCGTCGGGTTCGCCGGGGTTGAAGACGGAGACGGCGCTGATGGATTCGTCAATGGCCTGGCAGGGTGGCGGCAACTGTTGCTGAGCGCGTGTGGGGACGGCGGCAAGAAGCAGAGCGGCGAGGAGTGTTCCCGGGACGAGTAACGTGCGCATGGGTGGCCCTTGGTGGATGTGGGAAGCAACTGGCAACGAGTATACGGCTGTGACATTCTTATAGACACTGATGCCAGCCCTTTTGTTCTGCCTGATGCTTGGAGTTTTCGGTGGTTGCCGGACGATGATGCCGACTGCCGTACTGTGCTGGTTTGCTTACACTGGCCGGTTGGATAGCGAGGGGATGTGGTTTGGATTCCTGGGAAACCCGTGGGTGGTGGCGGCACTGACTCTGTGTGCGGCGGGCGAGCTGGTGGTGGACAAGCTGCCGATGACGCCGAGCCGGCTGAAGGCTCCGCTGCTGCTGGCGAGGCTGTGCGGCGGGGCGTTTGTGGGCGCGGTGCTGGCGTCGGCGATGCTTATGGCGGCGAATATTGGCGCGCTGCTGGGGACAAGCGGGGCGCTACTGGGGGCGGTGGCGGGGTATTGGCTGCGGACGCGGACGGTGACGCGGTTCGGGTTGCCGGACTGGGTGGTGGCGGTGACGGAAGACGCCGTGGTGATCGCAGGGTCCGTGGCAGTGGTGGCACTCGCAAATGCAACCACTATTGTTTGCTAATCAAAAAGGATGGCCCCGGCGATCGCTTTCACGATCTCCGGGGCCACGCGCTTCCAGCAGACGGCCTGTAAGCCGGATTTTGTCCGGGTGCTTGCGCACCGTGGACGGTCATTCCTCTAGGCGGCACATTACTGAGCCGCTCCAGCAACCT
>JARLFX010000372.1 GCA_031296355.1 Acidobacteriaceae bacterium | reverse complement strand
TCCTGCGCGCACAAAACAACCTCATAGGGGAATAGTCAGCTTTATACGATGAATATTTCCTCAATGCAAGACATTGTGCACTTTAGTGCTGCGATTGGGCAGAAACGTTCCGAATCGGGTCATCCAGCAGCCTGGTGATTCAGTTGCTCTTGCCCGGCGCCTTTTGCAGAAGAACCTGCTGCTGATCCGTGGCCGCAATATTGCTATAGAAACTCCTCAACTCCTCATAATCCTTAACCGGGAAAAACGGTGTCGTCAGATCAAACTTGCGACGCAACATCACAACGCGCCCCTGCACATCCACCCTGCTCCGGTACGAAGCCTCATCCCGCAGTGCAAACTGGGCCTCCTTGGGAGTCGATTCCACATTCACATCCGGCGGAAGCTGTATACGCACCCCATCCAGCACCCGCTCCCCAAAATGTAGATCGACCGGAGTTTCTCGTTTCGCATCGGGGAAGAGTGATTTAGATTGTGCCTCAAAAAATACGCTTGGTAAGCTAAGCCGCCCGCCAGTCGTAGTTCCCAGCATTCCCTGTACCGCAAAATGCGCTATGAGCGGCTTTTCATAATCGGCCAGGTTATCGATGCTCGAAAGTTCCACGCTCATTCCGGGCTCAATTCGCCCCTCCAGCCAATGCTTCATGGCGCTTTTTACTTCCGTTTCATCCTGCACGATGGCCTTTTGTCTCCACTCCAGCGCACGTATGCCCATCCATGTTACCTGTAGTACGCCGTGAGCCTTCCCATCGGCTTCTAAAACAACATCTCCAGTCCGCTGCGTCTGAGAATCAGCATAGTTCCCCTGTGGCGTCTGTGCGATCGCCGCAAGCCCACCCGCCTGTTCCCTCAAGCCTTCCACCCCGCTATGCGTCCAGGCCAGTTGTCCAAAAGGACAGTACCGCGCCCCGGGATCAAAGAACTTCTCCTGGCCATCTACCACTACGATGGCAATATCGTCGTCTAGCTGATTCAAACTTCTCCACGCTGCTGAAAATAAGCTTCTGTCACGGCTTGTTACACGCATGGGATAGGCCTGGTACCCGGCAGCACGAGCCAGGGCGATAAAGAGCTTCGCAATTTGGTCATTGTTTCCACGCTTCCGCGCCCATATATCCTGGGCCGTCCTGGCCGCAGTCAGGCCCCGTGCCTTATCTTCGCTTGCATCATGCTCACGTGAATAGCTGGTGTTATCCATGCTCATCACGGCTGCATATATCGCTTGTAGTTTCGTAATCGAACTGCCGCTCAGCTTCAGAGACTGCATCGCATCTGCCATGCTCGCAGTAGGCCCTATAAACTTCTCTTCTGCCTTTGCCCAGGCCTTACCTTCCGTCTTCCAGAACTCATCTTGTGAGCCATCGTAGGCCCTATAAAAATCAACGCGATAAGTAAAGTTGCGTATTGGCGGCATAAAATTCTCGTCTGGCGCCGGCAGAATATCCTGCACACTCATTTCGAATACCCTATGTGCATCGTCACTTCCGCGCTGCGGCACAAAGGTATTGGTTACGCTCTTTCCCGGTGACAGCACAGCAGCCCACGCAAACCCAGTGGATATAGCGCCGGTTGATTGATCGACGAACTGCAGTGAGGTCGCATTCCAGCGAAAAAGTCCCTTACGCAGAAAAAGGTCTTTCTGGATTCCCCAGAACGGCACCTGATACCACTCAGGCGCTACGTTGATGGAATAGCGATATTCGAGAATGCTGCCAACTTCAACGCTGGGCATAGAGAAGACCTTCTCTTTTGCCTTTACGCCCTTCGCGTTGACCATATCGCGAATCTCCGCCTTGCCGGTAAACGGGATCACAGTGCCATCACGGTGAATCGTTCGCCCTGCAATGCTCGATACGTCCGTGTAAAACCATTCTCCATAGCTGCCGTAGAACAGGCTGCCGTAATCGATCTTTACATCTCCGTAGCGCTTACCCGCCTCTGTCAGGATCTTAAGCCGCACGTAGATACTGCGGGAATGAAGCATGTCGTCTGCAATTTCTTCGCGGTATAGATAGACTGCGGCAGCTCCGGGAACCTCGTTCTGCGCGGTCATCGACAGCTCTTCAGCGGTTGGTTGTACCCATTGCTGGTCAGCACGTGCCTCAATGGGAAAAAGGCCGTTGAAACAGAGGGCCACCAGACCACACATCAGCCCGCGAGATACCAAACAAAATCCGCCATGGATCAGACGCACTACAACCCTCCAGAAAATACTAACTGGCGCAACTCTGCACCGCCTGCGCCTAAACGCTTACTAAGCTAATCGAACGAGGTACTGCCATGCAGTGACGCACAACACGAATTCCTATTACGGTACCCGCAGCGCCCTGAATCCATCGTGCGGGAACAGCCCCGTCGGATACTCCGGCGTAGCCACCTGCGTCTTGAAGAGATAGCGCACAAAGAATCCACCGGAGACGGTGTTGTAGTTGCTCGTATTGTTGCCGCTCAGGAAGCCGCCGATATACCAGTGATCGGCTATGCGGTACGAGCCCTGCAGATCGATGTTGTAGTTCGCACCGATGCTGGTCGAAAGCGGCGTATTCGCACAACTGGTATTGTTCAGGCTCGTCGGCAGCGTTCCGCAGATCGCCGTAGCCCAGCCGTTTTCCGCCCCCTGGTTCAGCGGAAACCATATCTGGCTGGCCTGCTCAAACGCCTGTATGCCCACCGCCCCGGCAATAATGTAGTGCCAGTCCTTGCCGTAGTGGCCATTGAACGTGATCGGAACCGCGCCCAGGAAGTAGGCTTCCGGGCTGAAGTATCCACCCAGTCCGTATGTCATGCCCAGTTCGTTGTGGCTGTAGTGCTCTCCAAAGAACGTAGCGCCCACATTCAGGCTGCCGTACTCAGGCCACACCTTCGCGCGCCAGTATGCGCCCATCGTGCCGTCGTACTTACGGTTATCGAGCACGTTGTAGCCGCTCACGTCCGCGCCTTCCATGCTGACGTAGAGGCCGCTCTTCTCGTTGCCCTTATCAAACCGAATGCCGCCGCCGGTCTGCACCACGCCGCCCCAGATCGGTCCGCCATTCACCAGCGTCGAATTCGCGGTATCGCGCAAGCCGGCATACGAGAGGATCGTATCCTTCACATTATCGCGGTCCGCAAACAACGTAATAGGTCCGCCGAACACCTTCCATCGCGCGTGTCCGATGATATTGCGCACCAGAAACTCATACGGCGTGTAACCCACTGCCAGCCCAAAGTTCTGCGTGACCAGTTGCGCCTCTCCACCAACACCCGTTGCTGGCTGCTGCACGGCTGCCCCCAACGCATTGATCGGGCCAGACCCGAGGAACGGAACCGGATTAGAAAGCGTCGGCGATCCCGAGTAAGGAGTGCCATCCGGAATTCCTGCATTCAAAATCACAGCTCGCGGAACAATCGAGAGACGCACCGTCTTCGCCAGCACAACACTCGCTTCAAACGGCACTTCGAAATCTGACAACCTATCCATGCCAGGCGTGCCGCTCCGGTAGCGCGCCACACCCGTCCCGCCGATCCACGCACTATAAGACGCTTCCAGCGTCGCCAGATCCAGCTCCGCCTGATCGCGCTCGCTCAACTGCTGCGAAACCTGATAGTCCTGGTTGGGGTTGTAGCTTCCCCGCAGCGGCGGAATATTGTGCTGCATCAACTGCGCGTCCGAAGGCGCTGTACCCAATGGATACGGCTGCCCCAGCTGCGGATACGGTTGGTAGCCGGTCTGCGCAGGGGCAGGCGGATACGACAGTGGTGCCTGCTGCACCGGAGCCTGCGCCGCAGGTGTGCGCGTGCTGCGCCGTGTCGTTGGAGCTCCAGTTCCTCTACGCCCAGTCCCCGGCTGAGGATACTGCTGCCCGTAGGTCCCCGTATTCTGCTGCGCCTGCGTGCTGCGCTGTCTGTTTGGATCCTGCGCCGCTGCGCTTCCCGGCTGTGCAACCTGCTGATAGCTGTTCCCGGTCACGTCTACGCCGCCGGTGTATTGAGCCACTTCATAGGTATCGGCTGGAGGATTGCTCTGCCCTTCCATGCTCTTCGCCGAATACCCCGGATTGGACTGCTGGCGGCGTGTACTCGCCCCTTGGTACGCCGCAATATCCGGATGATTTGAGTGCTGCCCTGAATCGTTCACTCCCGCCATGTTCGGAACATAGTGAATTGCTGGCAATACATCCGTCTGCTCCACGCCCTGCTGATTCGTCGTGCCAGCTGTTTGCACCGGCATCGCAGGCAGCTGGCTCACCATGCGCGAAGGCGGCGTATAACCTACCGGCGAACTGGTCTGCATCGAGTCGGTAGAGATGCGCGTCACGCCGCTGGCATACGGCACGTACGGTTTGTAGACTTCCCCGGTCGAGGCAACGTCCTGC
>JARLFX010000371.1 GCA_031296355.1 Acidobacteriaceae bacterium | reverse complement strand
CCCAAAACCCCAAAACCCCACGCACCTATCAAATAGGCCGGAATCATGATATAGCCATTGCGTCAGACTTCTGCTTTTGGTTGCTGCATACAGAGACAAATAATCGCCGATATCTTTCCTTTTATTAATAATGATGAAAGCACCAATGGTGAGGATATCAATCCTCCTGGGCCTGCTCTGCGCGCTCGTCGGAGCCTACCCATACGTTAACAGTGAGAAGAAGTCGCTGCTCTACCTCCCCCGGACCAACTTCGCCCTCCTCGGCTCGCTCCTCCAGGAGATCTACAACGCCACCGGCCAGCAGGTTTCCATTAAGTACAGCGACGGAGCCAAGAGCGTGGACATGGTCATTGCGGCCTTCGAGAAGCTGAAGCCGCTGGTGAAAGTGGCCAAGGACATGCAGATCGTCGACGGGACCATCGTTTACCACATCCCCTCCGCCTTCAGGTTCGACCTCGATGTGGACTACGTTCTGACCTACCTCTTCGTCCCGCTGGCCGGAACAGCCACACTGCGTCTGACTGCCGAGGACGTCACGTACAAGCTAGCGGTCACCCCCAACTCGATCGTGCCATCCTTCTCGGGAAAGTGGAAGCTCGAGCTAACCGGTGTCTCCAACGGCCTCGCCATCCTCTTCGGCGCCAAGGACATGCTGGCCGCCGCCCAGTCCGCCCTCGCCGCCCACTTCGACGCTGCGGTCAACCTCATCTTAGCCAACGAGGTCAAGCGCTTCTACGAGGACTTCTTCGGCTCCATGAACTATTACATACACTTCCCGCACCTTCGCAATGCCTCGATCACGCTGGCACACACGTTCAAGAGCTTTGCACTGAACAAGGTGGGTGCGCTGGAGGTTGCGTATGAGCAGCACTTCGACCCAATCCCCAAGTCCGAGGTGGAATCGGAAGTCAAGCAGGAGGCTGAGGACGGATACCTGAGGAGCGTGAGGATGAACCTGGAGAGCATCGCGCGCATACTCCAGTGGGAGGTCTACCTGACCCAGAACGCTGTGCTCACCGACAACATGATCCCCGCCGATTCTTACTTCCGCGCCGACCTCCGCTCGCTCGCCCGCGTCTTCCCGGATCTTCTCCAGCAGCTCAACAACGTTCCGGTCAGCCTGACATTCAACGGGATCCCTGCGGACCTCACCTACGTCTACAATAAGGCGAGCAACACGATCCATGTGCTCGGAATGACGTTCAACGTGACAGTGGCAGCCGCTTCGACCGGGACGCTGATGAGCTCCGTCTTCAGCGTGGACGCGACCTTCAAGCCCTTCTTCACCGCAGATCCCGCCGACACCCAGCGCGTCCTCATGAACCTCCAGACCATAAGCACCAACGTGTACGCGGTCTCTTCCAAGAGTCACGTCTCCAACCCCGTTCTCATGTTCAACCAGCAGGGAGTCGCGGATTACCTGCAGAGTGCCCTGGATAACTTCTTCGTGCAGTATCACAGAAGCGAGGTGCTGGGGACGGGAATACTCCTGTCGTTCGAGTGGCCGGTGGCTCACGATAACATCCGCTACAGTTCTGAGGCTGACAACGAGCTCACCGTGTACTTGTTCCCAGCCGACTCGTAACAATAAGGCGCGATCTAATACTCATTTATTCAACCCGAGCGGCTGCGTTATTACCGATGCATTGCACAGTGCCGTCGTCGTATCTTTATTTGGTGACCACGGCTCTCATCACTGTGTTCGCTTTGGGGTTTTGGGGTTTTGGGGTTTTGGGGTTTTGG
>JARLFX010000370.1 GCA_031296355.1 Acidobacteriaceae bacterium | reverse complement strand
GGCCATGGTCAGTTCCACCACGCCCAGGTTCGGGCCCAGGTGGCCGCCTGTCTTCGACAGTGTCAATATCAGGAATTCGCGGATCTCCTCCGCCAGTTGCGCCATCTGCACGTCGTTCAGACGCTTCAGGTCGGCAGGCGAATGGATAGACTCCAGCAGTGTTCCCATGTACGTCCTTCTCCCCACAGCGATCCCACAAGTGCACTGCCCTGAAACCATTACCGCCCACTGGCTCTTCCTTTAAGAAAAAGCCACCTTCAAGAAAGCTCGAAAGGGCGCGTAAATTGTGGTACCGCTCAAAACCAAGCCGAGCGTCCTTGGGAAAAAGCCCCCTGGGATCAAAAAAAGACCCCTTGGGCCGGGGCCGCCCCTACTGGTTTTGCCAATCCCTAGTATACCTGCGACTGCTATTGAACCCGGCGATTGGTTAGACGCGCGACCGGGGGCGGTTGTATCCATAGGATGTACCGGAAACGCAGTGCGGCCAGACGGCTGTCAAAGCCAATTCAGTCTATTTCCAGCGCTTATGCATCAAAAATCGATGAATATCAATTTTGCCCAGGCAAATAGTTTGGGCAATCAAAGCGCAGTTGCCTGTGTCAGGGCACGACTTCAGTCGTGCCGCAAAGAGCCAAAATGTAGCTGGGCTTTAGCCCCTGCGGAATCTCCTGATGCTCGCAACTGACCCTCGCTGCTTCTCGATGCCGATAGCCGGTGCAAGATTGATATTCATCCAGAACTACAGAGATACGGCGTGCCGCACGACGCGCTTCTTTCTGAAACCAAACCTCTTCTCACGCGTCGAATTTACAGTGACTTCGATTGCCTTGGTTCTAATAAAGGAGATTCCCCCTATGGAGATGCAAGCTTCCGGAATGTCGAATAAGTCCTCGAAGATAAGGCAAGTCGTTGCCAAAAAGAACTCCTGGCTGACTGCGATGGCGGCTGTAGCTCTCGTTGTCGCCATGGCCGCCGGCTGCAAGCACCAACAGGGTGCCCAGGCAGCGCGCACCGACCAGCAGATCGCCGGCGACATTCAGGCAAAAATCCAGGGCGAGTCAGCCTTGGCCAGCCAGAACATCCAGGTCAGCGTCGCAAACGGCGTGGCCACGCTGAACGGCACCGTCGGCGACGATGCCTCCCGCGCCCTGGCGGCAAACGATAGCGGCACGGTTGCAGGCGTAAAAACAGTGGTCAACAACCTCACCGTCCAGCCAGCACAGCAGACATCCATCGCTCCGGCCGTCGCCGAAGCACCCCGCAAAGAAGCGCGGAACGAGCGTTCCAGCCAGCAACAGGCTCGCTACGTCCCACAGCCACAGCCGCAGCCGCAACCCGCCCCGCAACAACCGGTGCGGAGCGCTCCCCCTGCTCCCGTGCAGGCTGCCGCACCTGTCGCGCCCCCGCGTCCTGTGGTGCAGCAAATTACGCTTGAAGCAGGCACCGTCGT
>JARLFX010000369.1 GCA_031296355.1 Acidobacteriaceae bacterium | reverse complement strand
CAAGATCCTCGAACGTTCGTCGATGAATTCCTGGGACGACCAGAACGTCCGCGACGCCCTGGCGGCCAACAACCGCAAGAAGGTCGTGGTGGCGGGCCTGTGGACGGAGGTCTGCAACACCACCTTCGCTCTCTCTGCCATGCTGGAAGGCGGCTATGAGATCTACATGGTGGCCGATGCCTCGGGCGGCACCTCCATCGAAGCCCACCACTATGCCATGGAGCGCATGGTCCAGGCCGGGGCGGTGCCAATGACTTGGCAGCAAGTGATGCTCGAATGGCAGCGGGATTGGGCGCACCGCGAGACCTACGACGCCGTCATGGACATCGTGAAGGAGCATTCGGGTGCCTACGGCATGGGTGTCGATTATGCCTACACGCATGTCCACAAGGCGCCCGAGCGCGTGAAGCACGGCGAGCGCATCGGCCCCAACCCCGCGAAGTAAGCTGGTCGAGAGCTGCGGCTTCTTCCCGCGAGTTGCCCTGCCGGGCGAAGGGCTCGGCAGGATACCGCCAGATCGCCAGGCAACGAGCGGTTGCCGGAAAGGAGTGAGAGACGTGATTGACCTGATCATTCAGGATCGGCGACGCAGCCTCGGTGGAATCGACGTCGGGCGCGTTTTGCCGTTCGCGAAGCGCCGGATGATTGGCCCTTTCATCTTCTTCGATCACATGGGGCCACTCGATCTGGTCGCTGGCGTCGGCCGTGAGGTCGATGTCAGGCCTCATCCCCATATCGGGCTCTCGACCGTCACTTATCTCTTCGCGGGAGAAATCGTCCATCGCGACAGTCTCGGTTCCGAGCAATCCATCCGGTCCCGTGCGGTAAACTGGATGACAGCCGGGCGGGGCATCACCCACAGCGAGCGCTTCGAGAAGGCCCGGGCCGTCGGGGATCACCTGCACGGCATCCAGGCCTGGGTGGCATTGCCCGTTGCGGACGAGGAAACAGCGCCTTCCTTTTCCCATCACGAAGGGAACGATTTGCCACAGTGGCAGGAGCGTGGGATCCATGGCCATCTCATTGCCGGGAGTGCCTATGGCTTGACGGCCAAGGTGCGGACGCATTCGCCGCTCTTTTACGCACATCTCGATCTGGAGGCAGGCGCTGTCGGGGAAATCCCACCCGGCTATACGGAGCGCGCCGTCTATATCGCCCGTGGGGGCGTCGAAATTGACGGCACTTCGTACGACGCCGGGCGCATGCTTGTGGTTGATCGCACGGCCTCGATTTTCCGGGCCCTTGCACCGGCCACGGTCATGGTGTTGGGCGGCGAGCCGCTCGGGGAACGCTTCATCTTTTGGAATTTCGTCTCCTCATCCAAGGAACGCCTGGAACAGGCCGCGGCGGACTGGAGGGCCGGGCGCATGAAATTGCCTGATGCGGACCACGACGAGTTCATCCCGCTGCCCGAGGGGCCTTGGCCCGTGTAGTTTGGAGCAGTGCACTTCCTGCGGAAGGACACCAAGAGGGCGGCCGGCGGGTCGCCGGCAGCGCGGTAGGCGCACCGTGTTGCGGCCCCAGGAAAACTTGCAATGCTGATCACGTGATCTGCCTCTCAGCCAGTTGGGCAAATGCAGAGTGGAATAGAGAATGGCCTCCAGAGAGACCGGTTCATCCCAGAGTTATTTCGCCCCCCTGCGCCAGAGAGTTTTTGCGACCCTCTGGGTCGCCACGGTCATCGGCAACACCGGCAGCTTCGTGCGCGACGTGGCCAGTTCCTGGATCGTGACCGAACTCTCGCCTTCGCCGGCTGCTGTCGCAACGGTGCAGGCCGCGGCGACGTTGCCCGTCTTCCTGCTTGCGATCCCTGCCGGGGTGCT
>JARLFX010000368.1 GCA_031296355.1 Acidobacteriaceae bacterium | reverse complement strand
CAGTGCTCTCTCCCAATAACTCAACTGTCAGGTCACATGCACCCGTGACTATTGAATTCGCCATCTTCAACTAATTTAAAAAGAAAAGGCACGACTAATGATCAGAAACAAGCTCTACAGCATTCTGCATAAGTATCTAGGGGACTACCTGTTCGGGTTCGACAAGTCGCAGCTGGAGGTGGCGATCCTCTCAGGTAATCCCCCTCGTAATACCATCTCATGCAGGCAGGATAAATCTGACCGATGTCAACGTGCGTCCCGACAAGGTCAACGTCCACCTCGTCGCCAAGAACCTTCCGGTTTCTCTCAAAGCTGCCATGATCGGCAAGCTCCAGCTACAGGTTTTTTGCGACCGGTTCATGATGAGGTAGTACAACTTGATGAGCTGTCTGTCGAATCCGTTTGAAGTCACTATCGACGATCTGCAGGTCGTCCTTGGCCCCAGACTGTCGTTTGGGAGCGAGGAGGCAGATTTTATCAAGGACAACGGCTCTGAGGACGAATATGACCAGACAAACGGATTGAGCATCTACGAGCACCAGGTCAAGGTTGACTTCAAGGGTATCGAGAGGGCTAAGCGTGGAGTAGAGCCTGAGAAACCGGAGCAGCCGAAGAAGGAGGGGGAGTCGAAGTCTGGGGTGATCAACCTCGCGCTGAAGAACATCACGTTGACCATAA
The DNA here is from genome assembly GCA_031296355.1 of Acidobacteriaceae bacterium. The sequence goes on along the minus strand of JARLFX010000368.1, from coordinate 4,733 downwards.
ATCGTATGCATGTTCGTTACGAGGACGACTATTACGCCGACCAGAACCCATTTGCGTTCGGGATCTTCTGCGAGGTACTGTGCATTCCCCCACCGAATCGCATAGAGAATCTTCTCGACCACCTCCATCGCCGAGTGGTTCTTCAGTTCCCTCGACAGCAACAGTTTCGTCCGCGCCTTCCCCCAGTATACTTTTTGTACCACATCTCACCCCCAATAGAGACGGGGACGATGTCATTCTTCGGGAAACTACGATACTCAATCTGCGTCTCTACTGGAAGTCCATGGCCGAAATGTTCATCCCAATAAGTCTGCTGGAGTCGACAAAGAACAGCGCAAACCAGATCTTCGACGCCATTTCTCTCGAGGACATGCGAAACCTCATGCGCCAGTATGCGTTTTCCTTACAATGCTCGAATAAGGTCGTTTGCGGAGGAGAATCTCATCGACACCTTCAGCATCTACTCGATGCTAGCGTACAACGTGCGGCCCACAGCCATGGAGGAGGCCCTCGCCGGAAAACGGCCCAGAATCAAGGTACCGTTCATCTCCGTGAGAGGAATAGCTCGAAATCCTGGTGACAAAGATGCATGTAAACGTGAGTCCGAGCATAGTCAACGACGTTGCCACGTTCCTCGACTTCGCACAAAACATCAAGATTGCAGCCGAGCTGAAGAGCTACCGGCCCTTGCGAAGGCCTGTGGTCGGCGTCAGGTCCGGCGAGTCCGAGGCGCGGAAGAGAAAGCGGAGATTGATAGTGCGGGACTGGTTCTTCTACGCGGTGTGGGCCTCGCGGATCCGGAAGCTGATCAAGTCTGCCCCCAGACTCAAGGCCGAGCGTGACAAGCGCGTGGAAGAGTTCAAGCAACTCTCCAACCGCATCGTCCGTTCCGGTTCCCAGCAACTTCCCTCGGGCGCAGTCGCGGGCGAGGGCGAAAACAAGCTTCACGAGCTCAGTCAGTACATGCAAAGGATGAGACAGAAGATCGACGAGGAGACGGCGAAGAGAGAAGCCGAGAGAGAGAAGAAGGAACAGATGATCCAAGGAGTGCTGGTAACTTTCCGTTGCCAGGAGATTGGGCTGACATGCTTTGCAAGCGAGGCCAGACGGGTCTCCGCGATCGGATCCAGACATCCCACTGTGGAGTTCAGGATCGTGGTAAGACTCTCCAAGTTGATAATCGTGTGTATGAAGTCGCCGTGCGTCGAGGTTCGGACGGGAAGGAGACAGTATGATGCGAGGGTGCTCATTCGGGAGATCCAGCTATTCGCATACGTTCGGAACATGGTTGACGCAAAGGAAGGCGCTGAGCTTCGCACTCCTCCTCGCGGCGCCGCATCGCTCTCCTTCGCCTTTAAAGAGAAGAAGATCGCCTCCGCGAGGGACGGGCCGCAGAAAAGCGTATCGACAGGACGAAACCGGGGGATAGAAGGAAGAGTTCTACCCGATGGAGACCGACCAGATGTCCCCGCTCAAGTCGCTGTCCTACACCACGAGGGAAGCAGGATCGGAATCAACAGTGACACAGAGATGTGTGGTCGCTGTGAGGGGGCGCACGGCCTCCCCGTATGCGATCAGTGTGAGTGCCTTCCTCTCCAACAAGGAGGGCGAGCGGGTATTATCTAGAGAGAGAGACGATTTGGGGTAGAAAACGGTGTCCTTGCAGTTCGAAGTGGGGGACATATCGGTGGAATTCTTCGGGAAACTGCTGGAAGAGTTCTGCGAGATGCTTGTCGGGTACAGGGAACTATACTGCCTGCGAGACGTGAGACCGCTGAAGAAGATCCACGAGGAGTTCCGGGCGCCCAAAGCCGCCATCGCGCCCCGAGAAGAGGGCGACGCAAGTGTGAAGCGCATGATGCGGCCCACGGAATCCGGCGAGCTGCAGCGTGCCTCCACGCTCTCCCCCAAGCTGCTGCAAGACATGGAAGGCCTCATGCTCTCCTCTCCCGGGAAGCCGCGGGTTGCCAAGATCTTCACCCACATCGACGAATACTTTGCGGAGCACAGTGCAAGGATAATGGTGGGATTTGGCACGGTCTCGGTCGCACTGTACGAAAATGCAGTCGAGGCGGGAAAGGTCCTCGTCAGGTCCGCGCCTTTCGCCCAGCTCACGCTTCCGGCCTCGATCGTGTCAATGCACAAGGACGGCGACAGACTCAACGCGAATGTCCTTGGGATCACTTTTGTGAGCACGAAGTCAGCGTCGTTCGCATCGCAGTTCTGGACCGTAAGATTTCCTTCAGTTGAGAGTTCCTAGGACTTGCAGAAGGTGTTTGAAATGCTGTCGGCGAACGAGGCGATAAGAAGATACATGGAGTACTACGACAAGCTGATGGAAGATTTGAATGGCAGACGAGTGTTCCGGTTCGACAGAGGAAAGGCGCTGCGGGCCCGCAACCTTGGCGCCATTGAGATGGTCAAGGCCGGTTTGGACCCTGTTAAGGAGAAGGACGAGCATCCCTTGGCAGAGATTAGCGGGAGAGCTAAGGAGGAGACCAAGAAGGAAAATGTGGCTCTGAGGGAGACTAGAACCGAACAGAAGGAGGAGAAGAAGAAGGAATCGCCGAGCAAGTTGTGGGACATAATCCGCAAGCAGGAGATGAAGGTCCGGGCACGCAGCGCATACGTTAAAAATGGCACGTCGACGCCGGTGCCGGGACAGATCCAGCCGTGAACGATTATTCGAGGCGCTTTGCTCGCCTCTCACCCGCATTCATTTTTTGTGCTACTACACAATGTATCCAATGCATACTTACAATGGAAAAACAGGCTAGCGATGTCACTACTAGTACATATATACATAACGCATATATTAAGAGAGACTTAATATAAGAAAATGAAGAAGAAGGACACGAAGTTGGCGCCGCCTAAGAGACTGAAGCTGGCGGACTACGAGGTCCTGCAGACGCTTGGCACAGGTAAGTTGCCAGACTATCGGTAGGCTCCTTCGGCCGTGTCCGTCTGGCGAAGGACGTGCACTCCAAAAAGTACGTTGCCATGAAAATCCTCAAGAAAGCCGAGATTATCCGTCTCAAGCAGGTGGACCACATCATCTCTGAGTGCTGCATATTGGCAGCCATCAATCACCCGTTCATCGTACCCGGCATGAGAGCCCAGTTTTAGGTAAACCTCGACGGCGTTGCCCAGGACGACCGCTACCTCTACATGGTCCTCGAGTTCGTCCGCGGCGGCGAGCTCTTCACCTACCTTCGCTCTGTCAACTGTTTCCCAGTCCCTCAGACCCTCTTCTATGCCTCGCAGATCGTCTCGATCTTTGAGTACCTGCACGGGAAGGAGATCATATACCGGTACCGCACCAAGGGGAGAAGTGTAGGGACCTGAAGCCGGAGAACGTGCTGATCGACGAGACAGGTTACCTGAAGCTCACCGACTTCGGCTTTGCCAAGGTCTGCGAGGGCCGCACCTACACGCTCTGCGGCACTCCTGAATACCTGGCCCCCGAGATGCTGCTCAACAAGGGCCACGGTAAGCCGGTCGACTGGTGGACCTTCGGCGTGCTTCTGTACGAGATGCTGGCGGGTATCGACCCGTTCTCGGACGAGGACCCCATGAACATCTACCAGAAGATCCTGAAGGGCAAGGTGCACTTCCCGAAGGCGTTCGACAAGTTCGGCCCGCTTCTTACTCCCCATGCATAGGAACGCGAAGAGCCTGGTGAAACACCTGCTGCAGGCCGACCTGTCCAAGCGCTACGGCAACCTCAAGGGCGGCGTCAAGGACATAAAGGAGCACAGGTTCTTCAAGGGCCTGTCCTGGGACGACTTGCTGGTGAGGAAGCTGAAGTCCCCATACATTCCGCCGCTCAAGTACTGTCGAGACCAGTAATTGATCCGCTTAGGGGCATGGACGACACTAGACACTTCTCGAAGTATCCCGACTCGGAGACTAAGAGCGCGCCCGTTAAGGCCGCCGAGGATCCCTTTAATGAGTGGTAGCCGTTTACAGGAATTACATGCATTGTGTGAAGAGTCATTATCGGTGAAATTTATTATAAAGCAGTGTGATATAGTGCTTGAGTGAGCGATAGTACTACTAATGCATAATTCAATAAATGAGACTCAAAATGTAAGAAATCGGAATCAGGTCACTGTGTACGGTGACGATTAAGACTCAGGGGATATTATCCTTTCTTCTTCTGCTTCTTGCCGAGATAAAGCGCCTTCAGAGAGAGGCCGGCAACCATGATACACTTGTAGCGAACGCCGGGAATATCACCGACACTCCTGCCTCTACGACCCTGGCCGCAGATGGTGACGGAATCGTTCTCGTCGATGAAGTTCAGGCAACCATCACGGGGAACGAAGGCAGCAACCTTCTTGTTGTTCTTCTTCAGCAGCACTCTCACACCCTTTCTCAGCGCGGAGTTAGGCTGCTTCGACTCGAAGCCCACTCTAGCCACGCAGATGCCACTAGCATGGGAAGTGCCCCCTAGCGGATCCCATCTGAACTGGCGGCCGGTGTGGGCCTTGCGGTAGTCCTTATCAGCCCACCTAAGGGTGAAAAGATGGCGGGTACCTGTTGACTCTGCGCTTGTTGTGGAGCTTTCTCGCACAGAGCATACCCCTTGCCTTATGTGCACCCATGATAATTAATAATAGTGGTCTGGATTCATATGTTATATATATGCTGTAATTAACACTACACAGTGAGCCAGCCTATGGCTGCCAATTATTGTATGTCCCGCACGTGCCCAGTGCTGAGCACGCGTT
>JARLFX010000367.1 GCA_031296355.1 Acidobacteriaceae bacterium | reverse complement strand
CTACTCGCACTTCGGCGGAACGGGCGGCGCGGGTGGTGCAGCAACTGGAACCGGTCAGGCTGGATTCAATAGTTCTGCCAGCTTTGCCGATTCGATTACTACGGGGCCGGCGTTCTATCTGAACACGACCTCTGGATTCTCCCAGTCGAATGCCAACTTCGGCGGGCCGGGCTATGTGCTGCCTGCGGTTGCGGCGATCAGCGCAACCAGCCAGACGCTGGGAACCGGTTACTATGTCTGCGCAGGGCAAGGGTTCGCTCCGTGCAATGGCGCAACGGGTACCTCTGCTGGAAATGGAACAGGCATTTCCTATCCAGACCCGTATCTCTCGGCTCGTGCTCCGGAGTTGGTCTTCTACAACTTTGGAATCCAGCGCGAGGTGACCAAGGCTATTACGGTCACAGCGAACTACTCTGGCAGCCAGGGCCACTTCATCGGTGGTGCGTCCAACATGCGTGGACTCCAGTCCGGCCAACTCGATCCCAAGTGGTTTGGTCTGGGATTGAATCTTGCGAAGGCTGCGACTCCGGCAAATATTGCAGCAGCGACGGCGGCGACTGGAATCACCATCCCCGTTCCTTATGCCGGATATACTGCGGCTGCGGCGCTCAACTCCAACGCAACCATTCAGCACATGCTGACCTGGATGCCGCAGTACTCTAGCACAACCGATACATGGGGCGATGCGGCCAACACCAACTACAACGCCTTCCAACTCTCGATTGCGCATCGCGAGTCGCATGGGCTGACCCTCAACATCAACTACACCTACTCGAAGAACATCGACGATGCGGGCACGGCGCGCAGCGGCTACGCACTTCCAGCCAATGTCACCGCAACCGGGGTTGCATGGTCGCAGAATAGGATCGATCGTTCACTCAGCACCAACAGCCAGCCGCAGAACCTGAGCGTTTTCGGTGTATACAAGCTGCCCATCGGCAAGGGTCACATTGGCGGTGAGAATCGCTACTCACGTGCGATTCTCACCGGCTGGGAGACCTCGCATATCTTCCAGTACGCCTCTGGGCTTCCTCTGGCGATCGTCGCAACCTGTGCTGCTCCGCAGGGTGGGAGTTACGGTCAGGGTACCTGCATGCCGGACGTGAACCCCAGCTTCCACGGAAGCGTTCGTCAGAACGGTGGATGGGGACAGGGGGCTACGGCGGCGAATCTGGGCACGCTACAGTATCTCTCCGGCGGTCTCAACTCGGTTGGGGCAGGCAATGGGGTAGGAAAAGTTGCATGCGCCTCTTCAACCGGACCGTTCTGCGACTCTGGCAGCTTCATGATCGGCGATGCTCCGCGTATCGCTCCGTACG
>JARLFX010000366.1 GCA_031296355.1 Acidobacteriaceae bacterium | reverse complement strand
CCCCAAAACCCCAAAACCCCAAAACCCCAAAACCCCAAAACCCCAAAACCCCAAACTGCAAACCGAATCGAGCTCGAGACACAATAAGCGCCAATGAGTCAGCGCGTGCAGCCAGCCTTCCTGAAGGCTATGACGGAATCTATATAAGTCGATAAAATACTTCGCAATATCTATTGAATCTAAAGATGAAATCGCTCATCCTGCTGGCTGTTGCGGTCCTGATGGTTGTGGCCCACTGCGCCTGGACCGTCCCCAAGGCTCTCGTTGGCGACAAGACTCACGTCAAGCACTACAGCACTTACCTCGACAAGTCTTCGCTCAACACTCACATCGCCTTCTGCGCCGAGACCACCACTGACGACGGCGTCACCACCCAGGAGCTTCGCTATGCCTCCTTCAACTCCAAGAACGAGCCGATGACTAGCATGACCATCGCCTCCTCATTCGGCTGCCGCGTCGCCAAAATTAGCGGCGACGGATACACGAAGGGTCTGGTGATCGCGTTCGAGGGACAGAGATCTTTCCACCTGGGCGTATGCAATGCCACCAACCCTAAGGGCTGCTACGATGTGTTCGTGACCGATTCCGCCGAGGAAGGCCAGGTCTGGTCTGAGCCTGTGCCCGTTTCTCGCTCCAACCTTGCCGATGTGGCTGACAGAGTTAGCCCCAGCCTGATAGTCAACATGGACACCAAGCGCTTCTATGTGTTCTACACGCGCAGGCCCATCGACCACACTGAGCCGACCATGGCCTACGTGACGAGGCCGCCCAAATCCAAGGTCTTTGTCTCCGAGACCGTGACCACCGTTTCTGCCGATGACAGATTCATCGCGGCCCTGCCCACCTTCAACAACAAGAGAATGATCATGCACATCTTCACCGAGCGGAGAGGCCACACTATCCACGTCTTCTCCGAGAATTCTATTACCTGGTCAGAAAGCGAGGTGATGAGCGAGAAGGTGCACTTCAGCAGCTTCGTGGCCGACTCCACCATTGTTCCGACTCTCATAACGGGAGTGCTGACCGACGGCACGAAGACGATGGTGGCGGCATCTACGGACCACGGCAAGACCTGGCCTCTGCAGAACCAGTTCACTCTGACCGACAAGTACCACCGTGTGAGTGCTGGTATGCTCTGCAAGAGCACTGCTTCTGACGATCTCAAGCTCAACATCATCATGACCTCCTTCATGCAGACCGACCAGGTCTTCTCGGCAATGAAGGTCCCGAGCGGAGAGAAGGCGGTGGCTGAGGCACCCTTCACCAAGCTGGACAACTATGGAGTGTTCATGCCACAGATGTGGTGCTACACCTCCGCTAACACGAAGAAGCCTGCGGCCAAGGCCTTCGCCTACGTGTGGGTCAAGCCTAACGCTCCCATGGTCTACGTTTCTGACAACGAGGATATCTAAATGAGGGGGATACTGATTCGCACGGATTATTACTATTCTATGCGCATTGAGCGATGCGGACTGTGTAGCCGATTATATTCACCGCGGCAAGGCTTGCGCACAT
>JARLFX010000050.1 GCA_031296355.1 Acidobacteriaceae bacterium | reverse complement strand
CCAAAACCCCAAAACCCCAAAACCCCAAAACCCCTAGAACACAAACACACACATATATCATGCATCACGTGAGGAGCAAGTGATGGCGCAACAGATAGGATTTGTCCCCCATTGCTAAATATATATATTCTTATCTAATGAAGGGACATTTCTGCCTGTCATGGCTCCTCGTGGCCCTCTGTGTCCAGATGGCGCTGACCTGTTCGCCCAGTCGTAAGGCACAGAAGACGCTGGTTCTGGTTGACAACATGGTCTTCAGAGAAACGCACTCGCTGTTCTTCGACATCCTCAGAGGTATCTTTTCCCTCGCATTCGTAGCACACAACCACGAACTCGACTTCCAGCTCTTCAGCGAGTCTGCCGAGATCTACAAGTATGGGAACTACATGTACGACAACCTCGTGTTCTTCGTGCCCACGACCGCCAAGTCCGCCACCAAGCAGTCTCAGCTAAACGTGAAGGAGATATTGAACTTCTTCGATGCGCCGAACAAGAACGTGATGGTTGTGACTGACTCTGGCGTGTATCCTTTCACCAGGAAGCTTGCCAACGAGTTTGGTGTCGACTTTGACCCCCAGGGCAGCCGCGTCACCGACGGTTCCTCCTACGAAGTAACAACCAAGGAGGTGCTGAAGGAGTCGAAGCACATATTCTCCGGCGCTGAGGAGGTGACCTACGCGGGAATAGGGCTGCAGCTGGACCCGAAGAACCGCTTCGTCTTCCCCCTTCTGAAGGCACCCAGCCACACTTTCTCCCTGAGTGAGCGCGGCGCTGTGGTCAGCGAGAATCCGACCCTCGTCGCTGGCTACCAGGTAATATCCCGCTATCCACTCTTGTTAGGGGCTGAACAACAACCGTGTCATATTCGCCGGCTCGGCCACCATGTGCTCCAACGCCCAGTTCGCCAAGACCGCCCGTAAGACGAACCCGAAGAGCTCGCCCAACTACGCCTTCTGCGAGGAACTGGTCGAGTGGAACTTCGGCGAGTCTGGACTCATCAAGGCCGAGAATGTGAAACACCAGAAGGCAACCTGAGGTGGAGAAAGCGTGTTGTAGGCCGACGGAAGCGAGATCATGCCCTCCGAATACTGTATTAAGGCTGAGATCGTCTACAGTGTGGACCTGTACGCCTGGGACAGGAAGGCGTGCAAGTGGACTGCCTTCGACAACGCCGAAGCCCAGCTCGAATTCACCATGCTCGACCCTTACTACAGAGTTCCGCTGGTGCAGACGGCCCGCGGAAACCCTACCTACACTGCCGAGCTCAGGGCGCCCGACAGATTCGGTGTCTTCCAGTTCAAGATTAACTACACTCGCAAGGGATACACGTCACTGGATGTGGCGACCAAGGTAACCGCATATGCAAAGAACCCGAGCTATAGGTGTCGGTGAGACAAATACACTTCGACGAGATGCCGCGGTTCATGGTTGCAGCCACCCCATATTACTTCTGTGTGTTCGTCACCATGATCGCCTTCTTCGTCTTTGTGATGAAGCTCACGTTCAGCAGCGACGAGAAGACGAAGTCGGCCAAGGGCGCGAAGAAGGAGGCCGACGACAAGGAAAAGCAGAAGAAGGAATAAGAGGATACTGCGAACATATAATAAGCGTCGAACTCAGAGACTTAATAAGGCACAGTGCGACGGCGCAATATGCAGCTTTGTTGCATACGTACATAGTGCACACACAAGATGATGCGGCTGTTATGTGTGCTCATATCCTCAGCCTCGGGGTTTTGGGGTTTTGGGGTTTTGGGGTTTTGGGGTTTTGG
>JARLFX010000365.1 GCA_031296355.1 Acidobacteriaceae bacterium | reverse complement strand
CCAGTCGTCGGGTGGCCACGTGGGCGTCATTGCTGTCCCACAGCCAAATATATATTTCAGTATATTGGTGCTGTATTCAACACACGTAAGACGTAAGTTGATGTTTATTAGGCTTCATTATGATCTCGAAGGTTGGTGGAAGGTACATTAGGTAGCGCGGCAGATCCTCCAAACGTGCATGGGCGGCAGGTTGAGCCACGAGACACACAGCTTTGTCGCCTTCAGCCCGAGCTCTTCGATATACTTGGGCTGGAACGGCGAGAGCGTCACCTGTATGTAGACGCCGTTAGGCTTGAGAGTCTTGAATATCGCGTCCACGATCGCCTTCGCCTTATCGTTCCCCAACATAAGCAGTGGCAGTGTCGATATTAGATAGTCGGTCTTGCCAACGAACTTAGAAGGAAGATGCTTCAAGATGTCCGCGGCGTCGATGTTAAGGATGGACTTGACCATGGGGAACCGTTTGCGCAGCTCCTTGCAGAAGCGTGGGTCGAGCTCGACTGTGACGAATTTGTCGGGCTGGACGCCGCCCTCGACGATCTTTTCTGTGATCTGCCCGGTGCCCGCGCCCAGTTCCACCACCAGCACGTTCTCCACGTCCTTTATTAGGTCAGCGATCTTCTTCCCCGTCTTCGAGCTGCTAGGCATGATCTCGCCCATCTGCTTGGGGCTGCTGAACCAGCTGCGCATGAAGAGGTACATGTCCCAGGCGTAGGTTCTGAGTCTTTCCATAGTAGTGTATAATATAAATTATACGCGGAGTTCTCCTTTGATATCCCAGGGAATAATTATTATTTAAAGATGCAGTGTGGCGATTACATCTACAGTATAGATCAGATTGACTCGTATACGTAACTAATATATTCGCATGCATCTATAGTACTATTTACACACTATGCAACATCAAGTATAATAACGGAGGGGAGCTCAAGCTGAATAATCATCCGTGTGGTGACCTTATTTGAGCATATTTATGATGCGTTCGATGGCCGCCTCGATGTTCCCGCCGGTCACCTTCAGTGCCTCGAGGTTGACCTCTTCGTTCGTGAATCCCATCTCCTTCATCTTCTCTAGCTGGGCGGCGTACTTCACCTTGGGGTCCACTGCCGGTGCGGGGGCCGCTCCTGGGGCCATTCCTGCTGGCGGTCTGAACATCGACATCATGTCGAAGTAGTTCGGGTAAGGGTAAGCGGGCGGAGCCTGCCAAGGATTGGGGGCGGCGGGCCCGGTGGCGGCAGCTCCGGAAGTAGCGGGAGCTGCGGTGGTGCCGGGGACGGCAGAGGCGGCTGGAGCGGCGGTTCCTGCGGCGGCTGGGGCGGCTGAGGCGGCCGGAGCTCCTGGTGCGCCTGGCTGTGGCATGCCCATCATCTGTGCGAGTGCGTTAAGGTCCATTCCGCCGAAGGGCGCGCCCATGGCAGGAGCGGGGCCAGCGGCTGTCCCTGCGGCGGGGGCTGCTCCAGTGGTTCCGGCTGCTGGCGGGGCTCCTGGCATTCCGCCCATTCCCATGCCCATGAGCGGGTTGGCGCCCGGCATGCCGCGCATTCCCTGCATCATGCTCATAGCCATGCGCATGTTCTCGGGTGCCATCATGGTGCGCATCATCTCAGGGTTCGATAGTACGTACTCGAGCTCCGGGTTCTGTCTGGCCATCTGGGCTAGCATCGGGTTCGAACTTATCATGGTCCTGAGCATATCCGGGTTGCTCATCAGCTAATATCAATATCCTGCCAGCAATACCGCGTTCATCTGCTGCTGGAAGAAAGGATTGTTGAGCATCGTCATCATATCCGGCCTCGGCATTCCCATACCTGGCATCATTCCCGGCATGGCGCCCATCCCCGGCATTCCTGCCATTCCTGGCATCCCCGCGCCCATGCCCATCCCCATTCCCATTCCCATGCCGCCCGCAGGTCCAGCAGATGGGGCTGCAGTGCTGGCACCAGCAGCCGGTTTCTCCTCAGGCTTTGGGGCAGCAGACTTCTTCTTGACAACAAGATGGAGAGAGTCGCCGGACTGGATTTTGTGGGTCTCGAGCAGGTCGTCGTCCTTGAGGATCTTGCCTACGGGATGAGCCAGCGGAGAGGGAACCCTTGTAGATGATCTTCTGCTCGTCCTCGGCAGCCTGCGTCTGCTCCTTGATTTGCTTCTTCAGGTCCAGCACCTTCGCGCCCTTCGCCACCTCCACCGACAGCGTGCTGTTCATCATCTTCACGTTGAGTTTCAGCTTATCGCCTTCCATTTCTGACTCCTAATAAGTATATTAATGTGATTATTAGTATTTATATCATACGATACCCACGTTGTTGTAAACAACCACGTGCATGATAATTACGCAGCCACAACTCAGACTGCCCTGCGTGCTGCTGCCATTATCCCAGCTCTCCTTGGGGTTTTGGGGTTTTGGGGTTTTGGGGTTTTGG
>JARLFX010000364.1 GCA_031296355.1 Acidobacteriaceae bacterium | reverse complement strand
CGTGCAGAGGATGGCGCAACGGAGCAGAATATAGGCGCTGTGAGTGTGAGATGATATTTACTTTGTGAGGTAGCCAGAGGCGAACAGTGTGACGCCGAATATGAAGCTGTGCAGCAGGAAGTCCGCAGCCACGATCCAATAGCTAGCAACAGGACAGACGAAGGAGGCCACCACGACCTCGATCCTCGATAGCAGGATATCGGCAGAGCCGGTGCAGGTGATCGTGCCGAAGCCCAGTGCCACAAAGCTCAGCAGGTACACCATTCCGAATAGATAAGTATAGAAAGCTGGCTTAGAGGGGGCGGCTTGGCGGCCCATGATGTAGCAGACAACTAGCTGCACGACCATCAGGAACCGTAGCAACAGCGTGCCGATGGGGCCTGGGCCTGACAGCAGCAGCATGTAAAGCACGCTCATGGTCACCGAATGTATTATGACATGGGTGCGGTTGCCTGCGGGCCAGTTAAGCAGAACCAGGACACAGTGGAAAGTGAAGGCGATCTGCGAGGTGAGGTCGAGCACTGTGGCCAGCAGGTAGAGTAGGCCAGAGTGAAATATCGCGTCCGTGATTAGGACCAGGTGCAGCAGTATTCTTGCAGCCACCGCGATCATCAGTCCTGGAAATCCGAATATGAACATCTTGTTGGACAGAGACTTGAAGAGAACCTGGGAGAGGAGGACGAAGACCAGCAGCAGTCCCAAGGAGGCGATGGCGAAGTAGCTCATGCCCACACGTTCGCGCCACTTGAGGTCCCCCGTGAAAATTATCTCTTCCTTCGTCGTCCCCGGGTACAGCTCCTCATTCGTGAACGCCACGCTGCTTGCCCCCGTGACCTCGATTTCCGTGGGGTTCCCCATGAAGTGCGACGCATAGATGCCGTAGCAATCGGTGGCAACAACGTAGGCGGTGCCGTCAGGAATGGCCATGGGAACCGACAGAGACCAGGAGCCGTCGAGGGGGACTTGAATGGTGATCTGCTCGCTCTGGTTCTCCAGCTTGTTGGTGCAGTTGGTGGCCTTCACTGCCGCGATCCACCGGTTTGGCGAGTATGTCATTATGGAGAGTTCGGCCTTCTCGGTGGCCTCGGGCCTGGCGGCGGAGGCGACGACACGAGCACGGATGTTGAAGTGGGCAGAGCCGGTGAACTTGCCGATGGGGATCCAGTTCTTGTCCTTGGAGATGACGGTGGTCTTGCTGAACGTGAGGAAGTACTCCGACGAGGCGGGGCACAGAAGGAACATCCAGAGGATGCACACGGAGAAGCTTGCAATCTTGGTGTTAGGCATATCTATCTTAAGTGTATTAAATGATACTCTATATGATATAACGTTCCCTGAACGAAATTTAAGCACTCGGGGCGGGAAGGGACCTGGCATAATAATACGCGAACTAACGCTCTAATTTTCATTTATCAGCCAGCGGCGCAATTTATTATGCTCGAATATAGAGATAAAATAAGGGTGTAAAAACGATAGGGACAAAAAAGACGCCCACCGAGGGGTTCGAACCCCCGACCACTAGATTAAGAGTCTAGCGCTCTACCAACTGAGCTAGACGGGCTTCTCTACAGGTTCGTAGTACCGCCGCCATATATACTGTGTGTCCTCCTCCCATTTTCACAAACCCCCTGTCACACATTGTGCTGTCTCGTCACCCTCACACCGG
>JARLFX010000363.1 GCA_031296355.1 Acidobacteriaceae bacterium | reverse complement strand
TCTGCGTCTGGAACTTCTGGGAGTTGTGCGCCCAGCCGTAGTTCAGCTCAAGTGCGCTGCGCGGTGTAACCATGTAGCGGTAGCTGCCGAGAAAACCACCGGAGATGGTGGAGTTCTGCGTCACGCCATTGCCGTAAACCTGCGGACCCATTACGGCGATCCCGCTCAAGCTGATATCCTGCCGGCTCTCCTGCGCGAAAGCTGCTGTTGCCAGGAAAAGCAGACCTACAAAAACCATCATCTTCTTCATGCTTAAGTTCAATCCCTTCCTTCACACGATGCGCATGGGCGGTCACGTGGGTCCGGCCATGCCTTGTCCCGGGTTGCGGGAGAAGGCGGCTCAGAACAGTGTTTTCATTGTAACCGGAAGAGGGCCGAAAGCGGGGGCCCGGACGCCGTTATCCTTCCCGCCCGCCGTCTTCCACAAATTTCCGGCTTTTTTGCAAAAGAAATGGCCAGCCGGGTTTTGTACCCGGCCAGCCATTCTCTGGATTACCGCAAATCAGCTTACTGCTGCGGAGGAGGCGGGGGAGGGTTACCGCCGCCATCGGGGCCGCCAGGACCACCGGGGCCGCGATGCTCTTCCATCCGCTTCTTGCGCATGGCAACCATCTCGTCAAACTTCTTCTGCTGATCAGCCGTCAACACGGCGCGAACCTTGGCCTGACGATCTTCCATCGAGGCCTTCATCTGCTCGCGCATGTCCTTCTTATCGCCCTTGCCGGCTCCGTCGTGCGCTGCCTTCATCTTGGCATCGCTATCGGCAAAGATCTGCTTGACCTGGGTCTGCTGGGCATCCGTCAGGCTCAAGTGCTTGGTCAACATCTGCAGTTCGTGTGCGCTGCGGTCTTCGGGAGACATATGCCCGTGGCCGCCCGGCCCGCCCGGCTGGCCCGCCGGTGGAGGAGGCGGAGTCGCCGGATCCTGTGCGAGCACGGTCAACGGTGCTGTAAGTGCTGCGCTACAGATGGCCAGCATGGCCATCCGCATCATTCTTGTCTGAAGTCGGTTCATGATTGCCCGATCCTATGGTGCTTTAGGCTCCGGCTTACGCCGGGCAGGTGAAACTACCTCTTCAGACGGGAAATGCCCAGGAAGGTTGCGGTGCCGCGGCGAATAAAGTTACGCCGTACGGTCCGGCTCAAAGTGATGGGGATCACCATTTTCCGCGGCATAACTCTCCACTACCTTGAGAAACGCAACCGCTGCATGCGACAAGCTGGCATGCTTGCGATGCACCAGGCGCAGCTTGCGCTCAAACTGCAACTCCGGTGCCGCCACCCGCACCAGACGTCCGCTCTGTAACTCCGGCTCCACCGTAAGTTGCGGCACAAGTGCCACCCCATTCCCCAGCGCCACAAACCGCTTGATGGCCTCAAGCGACGGCAGCTCCACGCCCATTTGCAACTTGGTCTTATGCCGCGCAAATGCCTGGATCACCTTCTCGCGCAACGGCGACGGCACATTATGCGCAATGAAATTCTCACGCCCAAGATCGCGGATCGAAACGGATTTCTTCTTCGCCAATGGATGATTGGGATTCACCACAAACGCGAGTTCATCACGATACGCCACGATGGATTTAATCTGCCGATCTTCTGGACGGAATGAAACCACGCCAATCTCTACAGCATGCAGCAGAACCTGGTCTGCCACGCGACTGGCCAGCGACCGGTGCACCGCCACCCTGATGTGCGGATTGCTACGGCGAAAGGTATCTAACAGAGGCAGCAGGTACAGGCAGGTATATTCATTCGCCGCCAGATTCAAAACGCCGCGATGCAACTCACGCAACTGCGAAAGCGCCAGCCCCGCCTCATCCCGCAGATTCAACAGTTTCTGCGCATACTCCCGCAGCGTGACTCCAGCATCCGTTAGCGTAGCGTCGCGCGACGACCGCTCAAACAGCGTCTCGCCGACCTCTTCCTCCAGCTTGCGAATAACCTGCGAGATAGCAGGCTGCGTCCTGTGAAGTTTGGCCGCCGCCCGTGAAAAGCTGCGCTCGTCCGCGACCGCGAGAAATGTTTCCAGTTGAAAAAGATCCATCATGGCGGTTCCTCCCAGAAACGGCTGGCATATGCCGCCACGCATCGCGTATCGCATGCATGCCAGAATTACTTATCCTATTATAAGTAATTTGCATGGTATTGAGCATATACATAAGGCCCAGTTATGATGATGAAGGTTGGAGATGCCCATGACCACAAACGATCAGGTATTTTTCTTCGACACTACCCTGCGGGATGGCGAGCAATCGCCCGGCTGCACCATGCACACGGCGGAAAAGCTTCGCCTGGCGCATCAGCTGGCCTATCTGGGTGTGGATGTGCTGGAGGCCGGTTTCCCCGTCTCGTCGGAGGGTGATTTCGCCGCCGTGCAGCAGATCGCCCGCGAAGTGAAGGGGCCGCGCATGGCTGCGCTGGCCCGCGCCAAGCGCGAAGACATTGAGTACGCCGCCCGCAGCGTGGAAGCGGCTGAAAAGAATCGCATTCACCTTTTTCTCTCCTGTAGCGACCTGCACATGGAGTACAAGCTCAAGATCACCCGCGCCCAGGCTGAAGAGCAGGCCGGCGAGATGGTTCGTCTTGCACGCACCTACGCGGATGATGTGGAGTTTTCACCGGAAGACGCTACCCGCACCGATCCTGATTTTCTAGTGAAGATCGTCGGCATTGCCGTCGCTGCCGGAGCCACCGTCATCAACGTTCCCGATACCGTGGGCTACACCGTGCCGGAAGAGTATGCCGCTACATTCACCATGCTGCGCGAACGCGTACCCGGCATTGAGAATGTGACGCTCTCCGCTCACTGCCACGACGACCTCGGCCTGGCGGTGGCAAACTCTCTCGCCGCAGTCAACGCCGGTGCGCGCCAGATCGAGTGCACCATCAACGGCATCGGCGAACGCGCAGGCAATGCGCCGCTGGAAGAGCTGGCCGCGGCAATGCTGGTGCGTCCTGACAAATTTCCGTATCACCACAAGCTGAAGATGACGGAGCTTTACCCTACCAGCAACCTGCTGGCCAGCATCATCAGCTTTGGCGCTGCGCCGAATAAGGCAGTGGTCGGAGCCAATGCCTTTGCGCACGAGTCCGGCATCCACCAGCACGGCGTGCTGGCCAACCCGCTCTGCTACGAGATCATGACGCCGGAGTCTGTCGGCGTGACCAAGACCAACATCGTGCTGGGCAAGCACAGTGGCCGCAAGGCGCTCGACATGCGCCTGCGCGAGCTTGGCCACTCGCTCACCCGCGAAGAGCTGGAACCCGTCTATTACCGTTTCACCGAGCTGACCGATCGCAAGAAGAACATCTACGACCAGGATCTGCTCGGCCTGCTGCATGAGATAGGCGCAGATACCTAATTGCAGTGCGGGCAGCTCCTCTGATGGAATTCTCTTCCCCGTAATTCAGTCTTATTACCGTCATCGCTCTCATGTTTCTCCGGTGACGCGCACAACCGTAAGCGAGGATGAATGAAGCTGAAGATCGCAGTACTTGCAGGTGATGGAATCGGCCCCGAAGTAACCGCACAGGCGCTCTCGGTTCTACGCGCCGTGGCCGCTGCCGGCGGACACACCTTTGACTACGTCGAGCTGCCCATCGGCGGCACGGCCATCACCAGCTTCGGCACGCCGCTGCCGGAGAAGACCATTCAGGAGTCGCTTGCATCCGACGCCGTCCTGCTCGGCGCCGTGGGCGACAACAAGTTCAACGCCCTGCCTCCCAGCGAACGTCCCGAAGCCGGTCTGTTGCGCATCCGCAAAGAGCTTGGCGGATTCGCCAACCTGCGTCCCTCCGTCGCCTATCCCGCGCTCGCGGAGAACTCTCCCCTGCGCGCCGATGTCAGCAAAGGTACGGACATTCTCTTCGTCCGCGAGCTCCTCGGCGGCCTCTACTTCGGCGTTCCCCGCGAATGGAACAAGCAGACCGGCGAAGCTATCAACACCATGCGCTACACGCGCGATGAAGTCGTTCGCGTCGCGAAGATCGCCTTCCAACTCGCTCAGAAGCGCAAGAAGAAGGTCACCTCCGTCGACAAGGCGAACGTGCTCGAAGTCTCGCAGATGTGGCGCGCCACTGTGAACGAAGTCGCTGCGGATTATCCCGACGTCACCCTTGAGCACCAGCTGGTCGATTCCATGGCGATGCACCTGATGAACATTCCGCGCAACTTCGATGTTGTGCTCACGGAGAACCTCTTCGGCGACATTCTCTCCGATGAGGCTGGCGTCATCACCGGCTCGCTCGGCATGCTGCCCTCGGCCACCATCGGCGGCAAGGTCAACCTCTTTGAGCCCGTACACGGCTCTGCGCCAGACATCGCCGGCACCGGCAAGGCGAACCCGCTGGGCGCGATCCTGACCGCAGCCATGGTGCTGCGTCACTCCGGCGGCCTCGAAGCCGAAGCCAAAGCAGTGGAAGATTCCGTCACAGCCGTACTCGACAAGGGCCTTCGCACCGCAGACATCGCCCGCGGAGCAGCCTTCATAAAGACCGGCGAGATGGGCAAGGCCGTGCTGGACGAATTGAAGACAAGATTGAAGTAACCGAACACGCAGAGGGAACAACACATGGCAGCAAAGACAATGTTCGAGAAGGTCTGGGAGCAACACCTCGTAGCAGAGCCCGCGGGCGAGCCGTCGCTGCTCTACATCGATCTACAGCTGGTGCACGAAGTCACTTCGCCGCAGGCGTTTGATGGCCTGCGCATGACCGGACGCAAGCTCCGTCGCCCCGACCGCCACATCGCCACGGTAGACCACAACGTGCCCACCAGCAGCGTGCAGGATCGCCTCGTCATTGCCGACCAGATTGCGAACACGCAGGTCTCCGCGCTACGCAAAAACTGCGCCGAATTCGGCATCGAGTTCTACGACGTGCAGGATACAAACCAGGGCATCGTGCACATGATCGGGCCGGAACTTGGCCTGACCAAGCCGGGCATGACTATCGTCTGCGGCGACTCGCACACCAGCACCCACGGCGCATTCGGCGCGCTCGCATTCGGCATCGGCACCAGCGAAGTGGAGCACGTGATGGCCACGCAGACGCTGCCGCAGGAGAAGCCAAAGACCTTCCGCATCAACGTCGAGGGCGCATTGCCCACCGGCGTCACTGCGAAGGACATCATCCTCGACATCATTGGCCGCATCGGCACCGCCGGAGCCACCGGTTACGTCGTGGAATACGCGGGCTCCGCCATCCGCGCGCTCTCGATGGAAGGCCGCATGACCGTCTGCAACATGAGTATCGAAGCAGGCGCGCGCGCCGGCATGATCGCTCCCGACGAGACCACCTTCACCTATCTGAAGGGCCGCAAATTCTCGCCACAGGGCGCAGCGTGGGATGAGGCCGTCGCCCACTGGCGCACCCTCCCAACCGATACAGGCGCCACCTTCGACCGAGAACTCACCATCGACGCCGCCACGCTGGCACCGCGCGTCACTTGGGGAACATCTCCGGGCATGGTCACCAGCATCGGCGACAAAGTTCCCTCGCCCGCAGACGCCGCCAACGAAGCCGACCGCAAGAGCTACGAGCGCGCTCTGGAATACATGGACCTGAAGCCCGGCACCCGGATCGAAGAGATCCCCGTCGACCGCGTCTTCCTCGGCTCCTGCACCAACGGCCGCATTGAAGATCTCCGCGCCGCCGCAGACATCGTGAAGGGCTACCACGTCGCCACCACCGTCAGCGCCATGGTCGTGCCCGGCTCGCAGAAGGTCAAAGTGCAGGCCGAGCAGGAAGGCCTCGACGTCATCTTCAAGAACGCCGGCTTCGACTGGCGCGAGCCCGGCTGCAGCATGTGTCTCGGCATGAACCCGGACATTCTGGAGCCCGGCGAACGCTGCGCCTCCACCAGCAATCGCAACTTCGAGGGTCGCCAGGGCCGCGGTGGCCGCACCCATCTCGTCAGCCCGCAGATGGCCGCCGCTGCCGCCATCACCGGCCACTTCACCGACGTCCGCAACTGGAAGTTCAACAGCAGCACGAGCGCCGCGGCTGCAACCAAGGAGGCCCGCTAATGGAAGCCATCAAGACACTCACCGCCACCGCCGCGCCGCTACCCTTGCCGAACATCGACACCGACCAGATCATCCCCAAGCAGTTCCTCAAGCGGATTGAGCGCACCGGCTACGGCGACTTCCTCTTCTACGACTGGAAGCGCATCCAGGAAGGCCCCGGCGTTTCTCCCAACGACGTGGGGAAACCCGACCCCAGCTTCGTGCTCAACAAGCCGGAGTACAAAGACGCGAAGATCCTGATCGCCGAAAAGAACTTCGGCTGCGGCAGCTCTCGCGAACACGCCGCCTGGGCCATCCACCAGTTCGGCTTCCGCGTCGTCATCGCGCCCAGCTTCGCGGATATCTTCTTCTCCAACGCGGGCAAGAACGGCATCATCCTCGCCCGCCTCTCGGAAGCCGATGTGGAGACCCTGCTGCAGCGCTCCACCGCGAACCCGCAGCACAAGATCACCATCAACGTGGAAGACCAGACCGTCACCGACGAGCAAGGCTTCTCCGCGCATTTTGAGATGGACCCCTTCCGCAAGTACTGCCTCGTGAACGGCCTCGATGACATCGGCCTCACCCTGCGCTACGAGAAGGATCTCGACACGTTTGAAGCAGCACACGATAAAGAATTCTGGTCTACGCCAAAGGCGGCCATCGCATGAAGAAGCGCACCCTCTCTTTCATGGCAGCACTCATGCTTCTCGGCGTAAGTATCCTGCACGCGCAGAGCGCTCCGATTCCGGCACAACTCATTACGGCAAAAACAGTTTTTCTTTCGAATGCAGGCACTGGCAGCAATGCGGATAACAAATACAGCACGCTTGGGTATAACGATTTTTACAGCCAACTCACAGCTTGGAATCACTACCAACTGGTCTTGTTACCTGCCAACTCAGACCTAATTATGGAACTCACGTCGAATCCAGGTCTTCTTACACTTTCAATCCGCGATCCAAAGTCCAGCACAATCTTGTGGACTCTATCTGAACAAGTGAAGTTTTGGCATAGCGAAAAGGGCATTGAAAAAAATATGGGCGCTGCTGCTGCAAAGCTTGTAGATGACCTCAAGACACTTCTTAAACGAAATAACTAACAGTTAGGACACCATAATGAATCCGAAGAAATACTCCATCCCACTCACCGAAGGCCCCAGCCGCGCCGCCGCGCGTTCGTATCTCCGTGGCGTCGGCTTCAGCAAAGAAGACCTGCACAAGCCCATCATCGGCGTGGCCAACACCTGGACCGAGATCGGCCCCTGCAACTTCCACCTGCGCGACGTAGCCGAGGCCGTGAAGCAGGGCATCCGCGAAGCTGGCGGCACACCGATGGAATTCAACACCATCACCATCTCTGACGGCATCACCATGGGCACCGAGGGCATGAAGGCCTCGCTCATCTCCCGCGAAGTCATCGCCGACAGCATCGAGCTCGTCGCCCGCGGCAACCTCTTTGACGGCATCGTCTGCATCGCCGGCTGCGATAAGAACATGCCCGGCACCATCATGGCCATGTGCCGCCTCGATATCCCCGGCCTCATGCTCTACGGCGGCAGCATCGCCCCCGGCAAGCTCGCGCAGCCCGACGGCAGCAGCAAAGACATCACCATCCTCAACGTCTTCGAAGGCATGGGCTCGCACGCCGCCGGCAAGATCAACGACGATCAGCTCGAAGCTCTCGAAGCAGCAGCCTGCCCCGGCCCCGGCGCCTGCGGCGGCCAGTTCACCGCCAACACCATGGCGATGGCCGGAGAATTCCTCGGCATCTCGCCCATCCACCTCACCGGCGTCCCCGCGATGGATGCAGACAAAGCCTCCGCCTCGCGCGAAGCCGGCCGCCTCATCATGGATCTCGCACGCAATGACCTGCGCCCCTCCAAGATCATCACCAAAGAGTCGCTGGAGAACGCCATCGTCTCCGTCTGCGCCTCCGGCGGCTCCACCAACGCAGTGCTGCATCTCATCGCCATCGCCAGCGAGCGCGGCCTTGACCTCTCCATTGACGATTTCAATGCCATCAGCGAGAAGACGCCCATCATCTGCGATCTCTCGCCCGGCGGCAAGTACGCAGCCATGGACTATCAGCATGCTGGCGGTTCGCGCGTACTCGCCAAGCGCCTGCTCGATGCCGGTCTGCTCCATGCAGATACCATCACCGTCACCGGCAAAACCCTCGGCGAAGAGGCTAAGGCTGCCGTGGAAACTCCCGGCCAGCTCGTCATCCACACCGTAGACAAGCCGCTGAAGGCGACCGGCGGTCTCGTCATCCTGCACGGCAATCTCGCGCCCGAAGGCTGCGTCATCAAGGTCGCCGGACACGAGCGCATCTACCACCAGGGCATCGCGCGCGTCTTCGAAGACGAAGGCTCCGCCCACGCCGCCGTGGAAGCCGGCAAGATCAATCCCAACGACGTGCTCGTCATCCGCTACGAAGGCCCGCGCGGCGGCCCCGGCATGCGCGAGATGCTCGCCGTCACCGCCGCCGTCAAGGGCATCCCCGAGCTCTCCGAAACCGTCGCCCTGCTCACCGACGGACGCTTCTCCGGCGCCACCCGCGGCCTGATGGCCGGCCATGTCGCGCCGGAAGCCCAACTCGGCGGCCCCATTGCCGCGGTGCACGAGGGCGACCTCATCACCTTCGACATCAAGAAGCGCGAACTCACACTGGAAGTTCCAGCAGAAGAGATTGCGAAGCGCCTGAAGGCATTCAAAGCACCGGCACCGCGTTACAAGCGCGGCGTCTTCGCCAAGTACGCCAACAGCGTCAGCAGCGCCAGCGAGGGCGCAGTCACCACCTAAAAAACCGGCCCGGGCATCAGCCCGGGCTGCAACCCCAACCGGGAACAGATACCACTCGATACCGCAGACGCTCTAAGAAATTCCCAACAGAGGAGCACACGATGGCAAAGACGAACGGAAACAACGCGAAGAAGAGTGCAACTGAGTTGAACGCACACCTCACCGGCGCCGAGATCATGTGGGCCACGCTCGTCGGCGAAGGCGTAGAGACTGTATTCGGCTACCCCGGCGGCGCCATCCTTCCGGTGTACGACGCGCTGCGCAAGTTCCCCATCCATCACGTCCTCGTGCGCCACGAGCAGGGCGCGGCCCACATGGCCGACGGCTACTCGCGCGCATCCGGCAAGGTCGGCGTCTGCATCGCCACCTCCGGCCCCGGAGCCACCAACCTCGTCACCGGCATCGCCACCGCCATGCTCGACAGCATCCCCATGGTTTGCATCACCGGCCAGGTCTCCAGCAAAGTCCTCGGCTCCGACGCCTTCCAGGAGATCGACATCACCGGCATCACCCTGCCCATCACCAAGCACAACTTCCTCGTCACCAAAGCGGAGGAGGTCGCGCCCGCGCTGCGCAAGGCCTTCCAGATCGCCAAGACCGGCCGCCCCGGCCCCGTGCTCGTCGATATCACCAAAGACGCGCAGCAGGCCACCGCGCTCTTTGACTTTGACGCCGCCAACCCCGCGCCCCACCGCCCGCACCCCATGCTCAGCGCGGAGAGCACAGCCATGGCCGAGGCCATCGAGCTCATCAAGCATGCAAAGCGCCCCGTCATCCTCGCCGGCCACGGCATCCTGCAATCCGGTGCGGTTGAAGAGGTGCGCCAGTTCGCCGAACGCCACCAGATCCCCGTCGCCAGCACCCTGCTCGGCCTCGGAGCCTTCCCTGCCTCGCATCCGCTCTCGCTCGGCATGATGGGCATGCACGGCGAGAGCTGGGTGAACAATGCCATCCAGCAGGCCGATCTTCTGCTCGCCTTCGGCATGCGCTTTGACGATCGCGTCACGGGCAACGTCGCCAGCTTCGCCGTCAACGCCAAAAAAATCCACGTCGATATCGATCCCTACGAGATCAACAAGATCATCAAGGTAGACGTCGCCCTCATCGGCGACCTGCGCGAAGTCCTCACCACTCTTCTGCCCCTGCTGCCGCAGAAGAATGACACCACCTGGATTCGCGAAGTCAACGCCATGAAGGGCGATGAAGCCGTCCGCGACATCATCAACCTGCCAGATACCGGTCATCTCTATGCCGCACACGTCATCAACGATCTCTGGCGCGAGACCGGCGGCAACTCCATCATCGCCACCGACGTTGGCCAGCACCAGATGTGGGAGGCACAGTACTACAAGCACGACGAGCCGCGCACGCTCATCACCTCCGGCGGCCTCGGCACCATGGGCTTTGCGCTGCCCGCGGGCATCGGCGCCAAGATGGGCCAGCCCGCCAAAGACGTCTGGATCATCGCCGGCGACGGCGGCTTCCAGATGACCGCCGCCGAGCTCTCCACCGCCGTGCAGGAGAACCTCGACATCAATATCGCCGTCATCAACAACGGTTTTCTCGGCATGGTGCGCCAGTGGCAGGAGGCCTTCTACGAGAAGAACTACTCCTGCTCGCCCATCCTCTCGCCAGACTTCGTCAAGCTCGCCGAAGCCCACGGCATCCAGGGCATCAGCGTCTCTAGGCGCGCCGACGTCATCCCCGCCGTGAAAGCCGCGCGCAAACACAAGGGCCCCTTCCTCATCAACTTCCAGGTGGAAAAGGAAGACGGCGTGTACCCTATGATCGCCCCCGGCGCCGCATTGCATGAGATGGTGCGCCGCCCGAAACAGAATCCACTGATTGAAGTGCCGGAGGATGAGTAGATGGCAACTACAACCACATCATCTGAGGGAAAGTGGGACGAATCTCGATTGATTTCGGCTTTTAGCCAATTAGACGAGGTCCAGATCTGGACCCCCTACACCGTTAAGCCCTTTTACTCCCTTGCAAACAGATGGGATGTTGACCGCGTCCTTGATCATCGCCGATCTGAACTTGCGAGACAGCAAGTCATTAGATGGATCAATAACGAAAGGTGTTTGCGTAAGATTTACACAACCCCTCAGTACGATCAATTTAGCTCAGATATATCGGGAATTCCCGAGCTGTTATCTGAATATGACAATCTCAATCCAAAAGTGACCCGTCAGCATAAGGATTGGGAGTTATATGGTTCAGCGGCAGAAATTGACTGGGAATTATTGGATAAGTCAAAAACGCTGAAGATGTCTCTCGAAAAAGCAGGCATAAAGGTCGATGAACGCAATAAGCTTATTGAAATACTCACAAACTTTGAAAAAGAGCGGCATTTATTAGAGTGCGACCATATATCTCTTGCTACGCCTGAATGTCCTTTACTTCAGCCTACCGCCGCATACATTGCAACGCCTGAAATTCAAAGCAGCTTTTTGACTCGCTACATGGCGCAAGCGTATTTGTGCAGGCTACGCGACGAAATGACAGACAGCACAAAGCGTCCAAACTTGTATACAAAAACTAAGGTTTGGGCAGCAATAGCAATATTGCTTTTACTCCGCCCCACGACTGATTGGTTGGGGCTATCCATAGCCAACTTTTGGCCATTAGCGGCAGGTATTGCCGCATACCTGGCATGGGGGATATACAAAACATGGTTCAAATTCCGCGCTAAACCCCTATTGGAACGACTAATCGCGCAATTTCAAGTTTTAGATGAACCGGCAACCATAGATGGGCGAGAACTTACTAGTGAACTTCGCCGTTTACAGACGCGAAAAATATTCGTACCTAGTCTCCTGTTTTCACTCTTCTCACTGATACTGCCAGGCGTTTGATAGTAGCCGAGTCATATTTAAGATAGAGGTCTTTATGCTGCACACATTCGTAGCACTCGTTGAAGATAAGCCCGGCGTGCTCACCCGCGTCGCCTCGCTCTTCCGCCGTATGAACATCAACATCGTCTCGCTCACCGTCGGCGAGTCCGAGCAGGCAGACACCTCGCGCATGACCATCGTTACCGAGGCGCCCGAGCACGCCGCCTCGCGCATCCGCGCCGCGCTCTACAAGCTCGAGATCACCCGCGATGTAGACGAAGTGGGCCGCGATTCCGCCGTCATTCGCGAACTCGCGCTCATCAAGATCGCCGCCGGGCCCAAAACCCGTACCCACCTCTTTGAGCTTGCCGAAGTCTTCAAGGCGCGCATCGTCGATCTCGCGCCGGAATCGCTGATGCTGGAGATTACCGGCGGCGCCAGCAAGATCGAGGGCCTCATCCAGGTGCTGAAAGAGAGCGAATACGAGATACTGGAGATATCGCGCACCGGCCGCATGGCCATGCGCCGCGGCCACCACACCAGCCGCGTGATGAAGGCGCTGGAAGAGACGCCCAAGCGCAAAACATCGGATCATCC
>JARLFX010000362.1 GCA_031296355.1 Acidobacteriaceae bacterium | reverse complement strand
GCTATGGGCCCCAGCTTGTTGCTCGTTATCATCTCGTCCGCAGCCCTGTAGGCGGCCATCGACTCCACCCCGGGCGCCTTCCCTTTGCATGCGAGGATCCTGTAGCAGTACGCGGATAGTCTTGCGCCCATGAGCTGGTTCTCCTCGAGGACGTGCAGGTGCAGCAGGAGATTGTGCATGTTGATCTTGTGCGATGCTGTGTAGTTTTTGTACAGGTTTGCCAGCACCATTGCGAAGTAGTCCACCGGCTTCTCCTGCATCACGCACGACAGCAGTTGCACACAGAGCTGGGAGCCGCTGCAGTCCCGGTCGGCGATCAGCTTCGAATTAAGTCTGAGGAAGGACTTCTCGATGGACATTGCGTAGACCATGGGGTCGTCCTTGCAGATCTGGATGCCCTTGCACACCGAGCCAAAGGGCGGAAGAGTGAACTCCATCTTCTCCTTGATGAGCTCCATGAGGAAGTAGTACTCCTTGTCCTTCTCGACGATCCAGTCCGAGAATATTGCCACTGTGTTGATGTGGTAGGCCTTCTCGAAATACGGCATGAGATTTGAGAAGTCGATGTAGAACGACACCTGGCTGTCCGTGAAGTTGATCGCTATTATTGCCGTCTCGTAGTGTGAGAAACGGGCGAAGGCGAGGACGTGGGAGTGCCAGCCTTCCGAATGTTTGGCGTCAAGTGGCACCAGTTCGCCGTGACGGAGGACGGCACGTTCTTTCCGCAGCTTGCGCCGGTGCTCGTAGTGCAGGTGGATCTTCTTCAGGTCGAAGCCGAACTCCGGCCCCACCTGCTTCACCACTTCCTCCTCCTTCTTCTTTGCCTCGCGGGAGGAGGAGATTGCCGAAATTGAGCTCGAGGAGCGGACCCGCAGGATTTTCTTCGGCTCTTCCTGCGCGGCCTGCGCCGGCTTCTGTTCGGCCGCCTGTGTCTCAGGCTCCTCGTCTGATTCGTGCTCCTCCATGGCGACCCGCAGCTGCGACTTGGCTCTCTGCAGTTGCTTCTTGGGGAGGGCCCGCGCCTGGTACACGTTGGTCGTGTTTCTGCGGTACACGCTTCCCTTTATCTCGTCCATGAACGTCATGGGGATGTCAGGCATGAAGAAGAGCAGGTCGACCGCGCTCCATGTTCCGCGGCCGTACAGATGGGCTGGGTACGGCCAGCTGTGGGAAGAGGAGGACTGGACAAGGTATGCGCCCTCGGGGAGGAACTTGCGGTTCTGCTCGTACCACGTCTTTATGGCATTGACAGTCTGCGGATGGCAGGGGTTGACCGCACCGTCCTTCTGCAGCCTTTTGCCGAACAGCGAAGCGATGGCGATCGGCAGCTTGAACAGTCTGGGAATGACCCCGGACCGTGCCAGGATTCCCTGTCTGTTCTCGAAGGGATATCCGCCCCAGCACTCGCCGATGAGGTAGAACTCCGGGAACTCCTGCCACAGTTGTCTACAGAGCTTGACGAACATGGGGTTGGCGTAGGTGTCGACGTTGGTCGAGTTCCAGTATCCGTGGTTCTCGTTCTTAATGACTATCTCCCCGTTGAGAATATCTTTCTCTCGGTAGGCAGGCTTGCCGTCAGTGTCCTTGCGGTACATTTCGGCCTCATCGAGCTCCATGATCTGGGGCCAGGCCTGTCCGTTGTCAAGGTGAACTCCCTCGATACGGTACCGGCGGGCGAAGGAGATGATGTCTTCCACCAGGAGGTTCCACGACTTCAGCTTCCGGTAGTTCAGCAGCGCAGTGTCCTCATACTTTATTGCCCGCCCGTCGGTCCCGTAGCACAGGATCACCTTGCCGTCCGCGTCCAGAGTTCGAAGCAGCACCTTCCTGTACCTTCTATGGGGTCGCGAGGAGCTGACGCGACTGAGACAGTCGACGAGGACCTTGATCCCTGCCCTCCTTGCCTCGTCCATGACCAGCGCGTACGCCCGCTCTCCTCCCAGCATTTTGTTGGGACAGGAACGGTCAGTTATGGCCAGCGGACTGGCCTGGGGCCTCTGTACCTCCCTTATGGTGCCGTCAGACTCGTCATACAGAAGGCCATTATCGCGTTCCAGCACGCCCATCAGGTAAAGTCCCGTTATCCCCTGTTTCGCGTAGTCCGCAATCTCCTTCGAAAGAGTGTGGAAGTCGCGGTCAGGATCTGTGTCGCTCTCCTTGTAGTCGACCATCAGTTCGTGGATCTGCTGATCGGCGGTGTCGCGGGGCTGGACAATAAACCGGCCTTGGGCAAAGATGCGGTTGGAGTTGGGATTGGGGTCGCGGACGGCCAGCTTGAGCATCTCGGTCTTGCCGCCCTCGCCGATGGAGACCACCTTCCAATCGTAGAACCCGCAGCGCCAGAACTTCTTGAACTTCATATCCACCACATACTCGTCCTTGTTTATCCCCTTCTTCACCTTGACAGAGTGCCAGGTGAGCGGACAGTCGAAGAAGTACGAGGGCGCGCTGAGCATAATCACGGCCTCGTCGAGCGGCTCGCGCGACGCCACGGTTTCGCTCAGGGCGAACGCATTTCCCACGCATACGACCTTCGGCACAAATGCCTCAGAGAATTGCCAGTCCACTCCGTCGTACAGCATGTTAAGGAGGACGATGGCCTGGTCGCGAATCTCGATTTCGGAGTGGCCCAAGAGCTGGATCAGGAGCTTCTCGAGGTAGTGGTGCGAGACTAAATTCTGGCTGATCTGCGAAT
>JARLFX010000361.1 GCA_031296355.1 Acidobacteriaceae bacterium | reverse complement strand
CCCCAAAACCCCAAAACCCCAAAACCCCAAAACCCCAAAACCCCAAAACCCCACGACACCAACACCAGGAGAGGTGCACGATATCGGTAGAGGGAACTGTAGGGCGACACATACATATATGTTCTAAAGCTCGTAGATAGTATTACATAAATTTTAACAGGAACATGGCAAGCTCCAAGATCAATCAGTCTCTCGAAGACATAATTAAGGAAGGCAAGGCCGAGAAGAAGAAGGCTGCGGTGCAGAAGCGCCCGACCCAGAAGAAGATGCAGGGAAAGAAGGGGCTGCGCCGAGTGGGCGATAAGCCTCGACGGGCGGTCGTTGGAGGCCGCCAACGAGATATCGCGCGGGAAAAGGGACGCAGAGGACCCAATGTTCGCCCCCACGTCAAGCTGCATTCCAAGCCCGTCACTGTCCGGCTTAAAGTAACGTCGCCAGCCGAAAACTTGCTCTAGCGTCGTCCTCAGCATAAGCAGGTGGACAAGCCCAACAGGCCGGCACGCGTCCCTGCGGAAGAGCACAAGGCCTCCAAGACCCGGCTCTACGTCTCCAACCTCCATCCCAACATCGTTAACTCTGAGCTTAAGGTTCGGCCGGGTGTCTGAGAGGCGCCATAGGTCCTGTTCGAGAACATAGGGACGCTGAAGCGGTGCGGAATCCACTGGGACGAGCTAGGAAGATCTAAGTGCACCGCCGAAGTCGAGTACGAGAAGTCCGAGGACGCCGAACGGGCCATCAAGGAGTACAATGGTAGACATAGATATGAAACGCGGGAATAGGCGCGGAGCTCGACGGAAAGAAGCTGACGGTCGAGTACACGATGAGCCAGGGCGCCCGCGTCGAGAGAGGCAAGTTCCTCCAGAAGACGCTCCCCGGATTCACGTATCCTTTTAGTGAAGAAGATATATTTGTAGCGTCAAAGAGGAGGGCGGCAAGAAGATAATACAGAAGGTGGCCAAGTAAATTCTCACCTTACCCACTTAATCGACAGTGGGACGATGGCAGTCTGCATGTGGGGTTTTGGGGTTTTGGGGTTTTGGGGTTTTGG
>JARLFX010000360.1 GCA_031296355.1 Acidobacteriaceae bacterium | reverse complement strand
GTGGGTGTGGTAAGACCGCAAGAGCAGGTGTGGATTTAGTAGTATCGACTGTGTGGCACTACGAACGAATAGGACTATAATATTTTCTTTAGTACCAGAATAGCTGTTGCGCTTTCCGCCGCATAAGACTCGAATTAATATTTGTTGTTTATTCAATAAATATGCTCTTTACCTTTGTAAATATAATATAACAACATCATTATGGAGTTAAGAGTCGGGGGCAAATATCGCCTTTCGAGGAAACTGGGGAGCGGCGCGTTCGGCGACATATATCACGGTAGGTCGCGGGGAGGGACTGGCCTAACGCGACGTAGGGATAAATATCAAGACCGGCGAGGAGGTGGCCATAAAGCTCGTAAGTCTATTTTCACAACCCCGCCTAGGAGCCCGCGAGGACTAAGCACCCGCAGCTCTTCTACGAGACAAAGGTCTACAAGCTCCTCGAGGGCGGCTGTATCGACCTCCGCTTTTATTGAACGGATAGTTGGGATACCGACCATCCATTGGTGGGGGTTGGAGGGCGACTTCAACATTTTGGTAATGGACCTTCTGGGCGCAAGTCTGGAGGACCTCTTCGCGTTCATGAAGCGCCGATTCTCTCTGAAGACCATCCTCATTCTCGCCGACCAGATGGTAGATTCGTTCAGCCGAGCAATGATAGTTGCAAAGACTGGAATACATGCACAACAAGAGCTTCATCCACCGCGACGTCAAGCCTGACAACTTCCTGATCGGAGTCGGCAGAAAACAGCACATCGTGTATGCCATCGACTTCGGCCTCGCCAAGCGTTACCAGGACCCGAGGACACTCGAGCACATCCGATACAGGGACGGGAAGAACCTGACGGGGACGGCACGCTACGCGAGCATGAACACACATCTGGGGATAGAGCAGAGCAGGAGGGACGACCTGGAGGCGCTAGGGTTCGTGCTGATGTACTTCAACATGGGCTGTCTGCCGTGGCAAGGACTGCCCGCGAAAACGAAGAAGGAGAAGTACGACAAGATAAAGGAGAAGAAGGTTCACACCAGCATCGCCGCACTCTGCAAGGGCTTCCCCACAGAGTTTGAGACCTATCTCAACTATTGCAGACAGCTGCAGTTCGGCGAAAAGCCCGATTACGCCTATCTCAAGAAACTGTTCAAAGACCTGTTCGTCCGACAGGGATACGAATATGACTACATATACGACTGGTGCCTGCAACGTTCAGCCCACAAGCGCGCTCCCGTGGTGCTGCCTCTCCCAGACAAAATGCAGACACACCAGCCCGGCCCGCAGAATCCGCTTGAAGGTGCCATACAGGCTCATCAACCTCACCTTATAGAAGAGAAGAAAGAGAGCAAGAGACTTCCACCCGGCGGAGAGCCCATGACGGACGTGAAACTGCCGGACGGGGTGCTTCCTCCCCCGGCGCCGGCCGCTGGACTGGCCAACGGCAATGGAAGGGCGCAGTACCGTCCGCTGATCCACAAACAGCTCGTCCACATCATCAAGGACGGCCACGAACACTACGGCAAGACTGCGGGGTTGCCTGTTGATCAAGCGTAACGTTCTACTCTGACTGGGATAGAAGCAAGCCGATTGCGCCACGGCTGCCCACAGCAGGTATACACGCGCCGCCACAATAAGTCGGGGTATCGAAATTCGCATAACGGACGAATAGGCTCACTATGGAAGTGCGCATTATGTATATTAACCCCCGACACTGCGAATAGAGCTTGCTTTCATTGTGAGTCCATGCATGTCGAGATGTATCGTCTGCTTGCTCATGGGGTTTTGGGGTTTTGGGGTTTTGGGGTTTTGGGGTTTTGG
>JARLFX010000049.1 GCA_031296355.1 Acidobacteriaceae bacterium | reverse complement strand
GGCGCCCAGTAAAACGGGTGAGAATAACCGGCATCAGCCGCTGTGGACGTTGAACCCGTTTCTACTTGAAAGCCGCGGCTGCTTTCAGCGCCCGGCGCCGCAGATGCCCCGCGCAGGAATGCAATCTGCGCCTGGCGCAACGCCTCCGCCTTGCCATCGTCGGGATGTTTTACCCACCGCGAATAGAAGTCGCTCATTAGCCGACTCGTACTGGCGTCGTTCACGTCCCAAAGCGTCGCCAGAACCGCTTCGGCATCCTTCTGTTGAGCAACCATGCCCAGGCTGTCCATCTCCAAGCCGTTCCTGGATGTATAGTCTTTAGCTGTACTGCAAGCTGAGAGAGTGAAAAGCCGTGTGCCGTGGAAGGTAACCGGGGAATTCTCCAAATCCGAGAGATTCCACTCGTACCCTTGCGCGTCTCCGCTGTCACCTCCGCCCAGCATCAGAAACGGCTCATTGCCATTGCCCGCTTCCACCACAAAATGGCTGGCAATATGCACCACGGAGAAACTCTTGCCGGCGCCAAGCTCCGACTTCAACGCAGCAAGGTTGAACTGATTATTGAGCAGCAGCTTTCCCTCCATCGGGCCATGCGATTCAGGCACGGCGGAATCGTGGACCACCGCATCCAGTTCCGGCATCACGCCGGGAAGCGCAGGCAGGCCGCCGTAACTCTTCGACAGGCCCATGGCCAGGACGCTGGGCTTGGGCCCGCCCGTGAGCGGTGAATCTGTCATATGTCCGTAGCTCTCAGGCGTGAAGAGGACGTTGTTAAAGCGCTCGACCATGTAGTGGTGGCCGTCGTAGAGCGCGCCCATCGGGAGATAGCGCAGAGCATCGTCTAAAGACCACAGCAGGGTGGGAACGCGGTCCCCTGTGCCTTGAGGCGTTCCTAATGCTTCCAATTCTTTTTCCAGGGGAGCTACGATCATGCCATAAAGCTGAGTCAACTGCGGCCTTGGATCGGTGTTGCGCATGCCCAGAACCTTGATCACTTCCAGCGCTTTGCCGCGCAACTCGGCAGGAGTGGCTTGCAGTTCGAACTTCTTTCGCGCATTAGCAGTGACCACGATCTCATAAGCATGATCCTTGCCCAGCAACAGCCGGATACCCAGTACATTCGGCCCCAGTTTTATCAGCGTGCTTTGCAGATAACTCTGCGCTGAACGATCATCGTCTGAAGCTGCACCGGTTTGAGAAGCGTCCGATTTCAGCACCAGGCTCGGACCAATGGTCTCATTGAAGTAGGCCAATATCGCTGAAACTTCTTCTTCCGCGCCTGCGTTCAGTTTCTTCAGTCGAGCTTCTTCGTCGGAGTTGCGCACCGCTTTGGCGTGCAAACCTGATGCCTCAACACTCAGTTGCTCAAAGGCCAGCGCCCTCTTTTCCAACTCCTCCATATCGCTGTGCGCCTTCTCCTGTCCGGTAGTGAGCTTCAATGTTTCAATTCTGGCCGCGCCATCAGTAGTGGCGCCGCGCACAATGTCCCTCAACTCCTGTTCCTTGAGCAGGTCGAGAATCTCTTCGGCTTCGCCGAGCCTGCCGGCCTCAATCAGAAGCTCTGCCAGCACGCGATAGGTCATCGACTTCGATTGCGCAAATCCTGCTTGCAGATCCTTATCCATCCCCGAGATGTTATTGCGAATCTGCTGGTAAGCGCTCACCGCTTCCATCCCGAAGAAGATAGCGTCCTCGGGGTGATGCTGGTCGCGCATGCCGATCATCAGCGTGGTTTCAATTCCGCCTTGAATCTCCGGATCGCCCGCTGCCGTCGCCAGAGACAATGCCGCCAGTTCGCTCGCCAGCGCCTTCTTCGGCTCCTTCCGCGCCGAGTATGCCCAGCCGAGCGTCATCATCCCCAGCGCTTCGCCCCGCCGGTCCTCGACCTCATGCCAGATGGGCAGCGCCGCGCTGTCGTATTCCAGAGCCTTGTCTGTCTCTCCCAGGCTGGAATAATCCCGGCCCATGTTGTTCAGCGTCATCGCTTCGCCACGCCGGGTCCCGGTCTCCCGCCAGATCGGCAACGCCTGCTCGCTCAATTCCAGCGCTTTTCGCATCTGCCCCATGTCGGCATAGGCTCTGCCAATATCGTTCAGTGCCATCCCCTCCCCAATGCGATTTCCTACTTCGCGCCAAATCGGCAATGCCTGGTTGAAGTAGTCCAGAGCCGTCTGCTGTTGCCCTAGATCACGATAGAGGCGGCCTGTATTGTTCAGTGTCAGCGCTTCGGCCTGACGGTTGCCGATCGTGCGCGATATCGACAGCGCCTGGTTAAAAGATTCAAGGGACTTTTGCTTTTGCCCCAGGTCGGCGTACGCTCTGCCCATGCTGTTCAACGTCAAAGCCTCGCCGCCCTGCTCTCCCACCTCGCGCCACATGGCGAGCGCCTGGCGGAAATAATCAAAGGCCTCCCGCCCCTTTCCCATGCCAGAATATGTCTCTCCCAGATTGTCCAGTGTGTTCGCCTCGCCGGCGCGGCCGCCCGCCTCCCTCAGATTTGCAGGCAGTTGTTCGCTCAATTCCTTGAGAGCCCTCAGTTGCCCAAGGTTGCGCAGCATGTCCTTCTTGCTGAGCATCCTCCCTCCGCGCTGACCGCTGTCTACGTCGTGCCAGATCGTCAACGCTTCGTTCAGGTCATTCAGCGCTTCTCCCCGTCGGCCCAGATCGTTATGAGCCCTGCCGATATTGGTCAGCGTGCTGGCCTCGGCTTGCCGAATTCCCAAATTGCGCCAGATGGACAACGCTTGGTAGAACAGCGCCAATGCGTGGTGCTGCTGGCCCAGGTCGCTGTAAACCCGGCCCATGGTGTTCTGTGCCATTGCCTCTGCGGCATGATTACCCGCACTCTGTTCAATCGACAAAGCCTCGTCGAGGCAATTCAGCGCCTTTTGCATCAGCCCTGCTTGCCTGTACAAATAGCCAAGCGTAATTAGCTCAACCCCTTCATCGCTCACGTGTCGAGCCGTCCGCGCTTCCGCGAGTGCTTGTTCGTGCTGTTTGATCTGATCAAGTACTGGCGAAGTCTGAGAAATGGCCACCGTGGCCGCAAGCAGTTCAAGGCCCAGGCAGGCAATCAACCGAACGGTGTGCGCCAAACTCATCTTTCTCGCTCCGTTCACAGCATTGGCGCGTGATGCGCCAGCTGGTCTCACTCTTTCCTCATCGCAGCCATGAACCGGCATCCACATCATCCTGCAACCAGATTTTCGCGCAGGAATGCTACCACCTTTGTAACCGAATCGTTGGTTGCCTCAGGGTCCCATTTTATGTGGGCTCTCATCCCTTTCGCAGCCGGGTCGAATAAGTTCATTTCGGGTCCATTGACGTTGAAACCATGCGTAGCATCTGGATATTCAACCGTGATCAGTTGAAAATTGTATTTCTTTGCGAGCAGATTTTTGAGTTCCGGAACGGCCTTGCCCTCGCCATAAGAGTCCTCGGTTCCGTAAAAAATGATCATCGGACCACCAGTCAGTCTGCTGCCGCTCTCTTCAAACTCTTTTGTGAAGTGGTTACACACCGGGTAGAACATGGCAAACGCAATGAATCCTTTGCTATCACCCATCCAATGTCTGACATTGGTTTCCATGGCGGTTCTCAGTGCTATGTTGCCGCCCAAAGAAAAGCCCATGATCCCGATGCGGTTGGGATCGACGGAAGGTAGTTTTCGCAATTCCTTTAATGCCGCGAAAGCCATGGGCAGGAAAAAGTCAGGATTGGGCCGGTCCGTGGTGCCCCTGAAAATCCCGGTCTTGAAATCGACTTCGAAAATCCCAATTCCCGCATCGAGGAGCGGCTGACGATAGAGCACGCTACGCCGGTCGATTCCCGCAGTGCCGTGAATCAAAACGATTGCTGGAACCGGACTCGAAGCGCTTTCCGGAAGGTAAAGTGTTCCCGATAATCTGTAGGATTGGTTCGGATCGAGTGAAGAAAAATCAATTCTTGTCCTCGCCGGGAATGCACCGGCAGGCAATACAAAAACAATCGCGACACTCAATGCAAGTAGCCCGACTCGCTTCCAGTCTTTCATCGTCAGCCCCCAGCAGTTTCATGTTTCCCGATGTTGGTACAATGTTCGCGCCTTGCAGGCCGCCTCTGCCCGCTCACCTGCCGGCGATGGGGAAAACCGAGGATCACTTTTTTGTCTTGCCGCTCTTTTCTGATTTGCCGCTGCCACTGCTATGTGATTTCTTGCTATCACTTCCAGAAGCTTCGGAGCTGCTCTTCGAGCCACTTGATTTGCCTGAGGATGAGGCTTCGAGAGGCTGCACACTCACTCTCATTGTGGCGTAGGTGATGCCTGGGACGGCGCTGTCCGCGCGCGCCGGCAGTGGCAGATTCGGATCCGCATCCTTGCGCACCAGGTAGCCCTGCACCAGATCCAGGTTCGGCAGTTCCTTCGCCAATTCTTCCGCATGTACCTGCGGAAGCATCAGGTAGTCGCCGGAAAGCAATCCTATAAAGTGATCTTCCCGATCGGGATCGATCAACGCTTGCTGCGTGGCCACGGCGGTGGTCAGGTTGCCGGCCATGATGAACCGCGTGCGATCTTCCCAATAACTGAGCGCTTCAGTAAAAGCGCTCAGTGCCGGTACGCTGATGGCCGGCAAGGTGACCAGGGGGGCGGCCACCTTTATCCCCTCCATCATCACATTGAGCGCTTTCACAAAAAATGAATTGGTTGCAGCCTTTGAAATGTTGACTGCCACCTTTCCTGTACCTTGCGTGAGCAGAATCTTGCTGGTGCCTTGGGCTGCCTGAGGCGATCGGAAACCCAGTTGTTCCAGCGAAACTTTGCCCGCCTTGTCCGGCATCACCGACGCAATGGCCGTCCACGCCAGTGG
>JARLFX010000359.1 GCA_031296355.1 Acidobacteriaceae bacterium | reverse complement strand
CCCCAAAACCCCAAAACCCCAAAACCCCAAAACCCCAAAACCCCAAAACCCCAGCGCATCAATGTGCTCCCGTGTGACAGTGCAAGCATATATTGAGAGTTGATATAGCCGCCCAATGCGCGCGCGCACATTAGAAGTATGCCTTGAACTCCGGCTCCATCTTCACCAGGTCGATCAGCGCCTGGTCGTCGAAGAACTTGCTTATGCTCACGTCCTCCAGCAGCCCTTTTCTCCTTCTCGTCTTGATCATGATATCCCTGGCGAGCTGAGGCGGGGCGCTGGGCTCGAGCAGCTTGAGCTGTATGGTCCTGTCCAGCGGATCTCCTGGTGCCACCTCCTACCCGGGTTTTTTCTGGGGGCGTACCCAGTGGTCGAAGGCCGAGAGCACGAAGGCCTGTCCTGCAGTGTAGGTCCTCAGGTCAGTCTCGAACCCGAAGGAGTCCAACGCCGGCATGTCCGCCCTTATCACGTACATGGGCGTCCCCGCCTTCGGCTCCTCCATGCTCACATGCGCTCTTCTTCTTGTGAGCAGCTAGAAAGGATAGCAAACCAGAATCGTACATCGTAGATAGGCTGGATGCAGTCCTGAGGAGTGAGGATCTCGAGCAACAGGATAGGCTCCATGATGCGAGGAGTGGCCATGAGGAAGGAGCTGTAGCAGACCCTTCGGGCGGTCGGGATCACCTGTCCGCCTCCGCGGTAGACCGGGTCCTAAAAATTGATTAGCGAGACAATGCAAGGTACACCGGCCACGATGGCGTCGAGGACCTTGAACTTGGCGTTCCTGATCGGCTCCTCGCACAGTGGTCCCTCTCTTGCGGCCCATTGGAAGCCCTGGACCACCGAGTCCTTGATGGAGTAGAGTGCCTTCTTGTCGATCATCGAGGGAAGGGTGTAGTCGACGATGGCGTTGGTACCCAGCTTGGTCGGACCGAAGGCCCACAGCGACCGAGCCGTCAGCGTGTCCCATCCGTACTTCTTCTCCAGGTGGTCGTATAGCTTTTTGGAGTCCCAGTCTATCTTGATCTCCTCATTCTCTATGTCCAACGCCAGTCCCTTGTCCAGCGGCTCCGCTATCATCGTCAGCTTGTTCTTCTTGTTTGTTGACTCGGCATAGCACTTGATCGAAGACGTGTCAGTCACTGTTTCGCAGAAGGTCACCGACGGGTCCGACACCTTCACCTCAATGTCGGCATAGAGCTTGCGGAGATCGTGGAAGATGCAGTCGAGGTAGAGCTCGCCCGTGCCCACAACCAGGTGCTCGCCCGTCTCCTCGACCCGCGTCTTCGCCATCACGTAGCTCTTTGCTATCTTGCGAAGACCCTCAAGCATCTTGGGCAGCTCGGAAGGGTTGAGCGGTTCGCAGGCCACCTTCATCACCGGCTCCGTGCAAAAATAGAGAGGACGCATGATGTCCACCAGCTGCTCGCCCTCGGCGGCAGTGATGGTCGCGGTCTTCACGATCGACTGGTCGATTCCGTCGATCAGCACCCAGTTCCCCGGCAGCGCCTTGTTAATCCTGGATGTGTAGCGCGACTGGTAGAGGAAGATCTCGCCCACCTCCTTGATGGTCACGTCCTCTTGCTCGAGTGTGTTGTAGTTCTCGCCCAGAATACGCACATTCATCCCCTTGGTAAGAGTGCCGGAGAGGACGCGGCCGAAGGCGTAGAAGGAGAGACAGTCAGGCTTGTGGTAGAGCTTGGTCACGTTGAGGTACAGCAGGCCCTTGGCATCCGACCGCAGGATGTCCTTCGCCTGCTCCGAGTCCAGCGCGCCTGTATAGTTGCGCTTGAACTTGGTCACGTTTCCGGCACGCGCCGAGGGGACGAAGGCGGCCACCGCGTCCACGATGCAGCTTGTGCTCCCGTACATCTTCTGCACTATAATGCGCAGGAGCTGCTTGGTGTCCAGCTTATATTCCTTCTTCTTCAGATAGAGACCAACCTTGCTGAGTGTCTGCTCGAGGTCCTTCTTCTCCTCGCTGATGGCCTGGCCCACGATCTTGTAGAATGGCTCCAGGATGAACTCCACGAACGTCCTGTTGCTAGAGGTGCCCGCGGGCTTGGGCTGGAACTTGCGGGTCTCGTAGTTGAAGTAGACGTCGCCCCAGAAGAACTTTGCCAGCTCTCTCACCGGCATCTTGACCTTGTGAGTTTCGGCGTAGAGACGCGCGTAGCTCTCCAGCGAGAAGCAGCCGCCGAACTCGCTCGTCGCAAATATGACGTTGCCCTCAGTGGGGGAGAGTCTCTTCGGCTCGATGCCCGTGTTCCGACTGAAGTGTGCATTCGCATCGATGATTGAGTTAACCTCGTCGAGCATATGCTTGATCTTGTGATAGGCATCATTTGGCGGGAGACGCAGTTCGAGGGCGAGACGGTCGATCTTGTTTATGACAAGGACGATGCCCAGTCCCTCCATTATGGCTTGTTTTAGGACCTTCTCCGTGTTCATCATCACACCTTCGACCGCGTCCATGACCACGAGCACGCCGTCGGCAAGGCGCAGGGCAGCCACCACCTCGTCGTAGAAGTTGGGGTGTCCCGGCGTGTCGATCACGTTCATGAGGTAAGACTTGTCGCGACAGTCCTGGACCACCAGGGTGAGAGGCTTGGCCTTGAGACTGAGGGCGCGGTCGCGCTCGTCCTGTCGGGAGTCGGTGTAATGTCTGTATCCCTTGGTATCGAGGGCGATCCCGTGGGTGTCGGCTACGAACATGTCGAGAAGAGCGGTCTTCCCGTGGTGCAGGTGGCCCACAACAGCTACGTTGCGGATCAGCTCCGGGTTGCCCAGCAATCCCTCCAGATACTCCGGGGATATGACCTGCCGGTGATCCTTGTCAACCATATCGAAGTCGCGGCCCTTGGGCGGGGACACAATAGGCTCGGTGAGAGGCTGGATGTCCTCCTCCATGACCAGGACCTCGGCGCCAGGGTAGATGCGCTCTGCCTCGGGGTAGTACTGCTTGTCTTCTTGCAGCACGATTTCGGTGCCAGTCCTGGGCGCGGCCACCTCCGAGGAGGGCTGCTCCTTCCTTTCCTCACCCGGTTGGTCCTTGGCCTGGCGCTGGACCTCGTTAAGGTCCTCGAGGAGCTCGTTCCGATCGGGCTTATCCCCCGCCTCATCCTTGGGCTGATTTATGTCTGGCCCTATGTAGTTCCCGAATTCGTCGTACAAATTAGACTCCATATATAATTATAAGAATAGCACAGAAGCCCAGCAATACTGTTATACTCGGCCATGCTATTGGCGGGCACATACCACGCGCGTATTCGATCCGCAGCTTCCCACCAGGCCCGCT
>JARLFX010000358.1 GCA_031296355.1 Acidobacteriaceae bacterium | reverse complement strand
GGCTGACGAAGTGCATGTCACAGTCAAGGAAACAGAGACCAACCGGGGCACCATCATAGATGGCCTGAAGCTGGGCAAGGCGCTGGGTGGGCAGGGCTTCAAGGCTGGAGACGGCCCAGCCATCTCCCGGAGTCGACAGCGCGGCCGGGATCTCAATCAGCGGGGACGCCAGCAGCGCAGGGATTTTGTCGGCAGTGACAGGGCGACCGTAGAGCCATCCCTGCCCCAGTCCGCAACCGAGCCAGACCAGCATCTCTGCCTGATCTTCGGTTTCGACGCCTTCAGCAACGGTAACTAATCCTAAGCTGTGGCCA
Organism: Acidobacteriaceae bacterium; assembly: GCA_031296355.1. The sequence continues at coordinate 1,055 of JARLFX010000358.1, read as the reverse complement.
AGTCCAATGATGGCGGCTACGATCTTGCGGCTTTCGCGCTTGTGGGTCATGGTGGCGATAAAGCTGCGATCGATTTTGAGCTGATCGAAGGGCAATGCCTGGAGATGCGCGAGGCTGGAATAGCCGGTACCAAAATCATCGAGGGCAAGATTGCAGCCCAGGTCTTTCAGGTCGCCAGCAATGATTTTCGCCAGTTGCAGATCGCGTACCAGGGCGCTTTCGGTGATCTCGATGGTCAGGCGCGATGGTGGAAAACCGGCTTCCGCAGTCAGTTGCTGAATCTGGCCGGGCAGCCTGCGATCATGCAGTTGCGTGGCCGAGGCATTGACCGCCAGCGACACCGGATCGGGCAGCAGTGGAGCTGTCAGCAGAGCCTTGCGCAAGACCTGCTGCATGAGCGTCTCAATGAGGCCATTCTCTTCAGCGAGTGTGATGAAATTTTCCGGGAGGATGGGACCGTGCTCGGGATGTTGCCAGCGCGCCAGCACTTCGAAGCTTCTCAGGCGTCCGGTATGCAGCTCGGCCACCGGCTGAAAGCACGGGATCAACTGGTGGTTATCCAGCGCTTGGCGGACATCGTCTAGCGTGACAAGCATCCTCTGCACTCTATGCCCCAAAAGATACCATTGTTGTACTAATTTGCTCTAATTCTGATGAAAATGAGAGTTCCCATTTTGGGCTATTCGGAGTAGGGCAGGAAGAAGGAGAAAACGGAGCCGCGGTGCTCCGGCGCCTTGCTGCTGCGGGCGCGGAGGCTGCCGTGGCGCTTGCTGACGATCTCTTCGCTGACCCACAGACCGAGGCCAGTTCCAGTCTCTGATTTGGTGGTGAAGAAGGGCTCGAAGATGTGCTGCTGCGTAGCGTTGTCCATGCCGCTGCCGGTGTCTGCCACGGTGATGCGGACGCCCTGGCGACCGGTGCTCCAATCGGTTACGGGACGCGAGCGGATGGTGAGCACGCGGGGCTCCATGCCGTTCATGGCATCGAGCGCGTTGCCGATGAGGTTGGCCAGGACCTGACGGAGTTCGTTGGCGTAGCCGATGATGAGGCCGTGC
>JARLFX010000357.1 GCA_031296355.1 Acidobacteriaceae bacterium | reverse complement strand
TGCGGCGGCCAATATTCCGTACATCCCGGCGCGTCCGCTCTCGGGCTCATCCGGCGCGGTCTTCGGCCTGTTTATCGGATTCGCCGTGCTCTTTGGCGAGCAGGAGATGCTGCTCTTCCCCCTGCCATTCCGCATTCGCGCAAAGTACCTGGCGGCGATCTATGTGCTGATCTCGCTCTACTTCAGCATCCGCGGAGACATGATGAACGTGGCCACGCTGGGCGGCATGCTGGCCGCATACCTCTATGTGAAGTTCGCACCGCACAGGGGCATCTTCTTCAGCACCAGCGAGTGGTACTTCGGCCTGCGCAATGCCTACTACCGCGCCAAGCGGCGGCGCGCCGCGAAGAAGTTTGAAGTCTACATGGGCAAGCAGGGCCGCACCGATGTGCACTTCGACAAGGACGGCAAGTACATTGACCCGGATAAGAATCCGAAGGACAAAAACTGGATTAACTAGTGCGCTGAGATAGTAGTGCTAGACTTAGGCGGCTCCCCGAGTAAGGAAATCATGCGCGGCAAGATTGCGGTGTGGCTCCAGAGTTCCCTTCTACTATCAATTTTCTTCTGTGCTCACTCTCTCTTCGGACAGGGATATGTGGGCGGGGATATCGGCCTGGGAATTGCTTCCACGCCAGCGAACACCAACCATCAGAACGGCACGCTAGCCATTCCGCTCGGCGTGTTCTATGACCGGACGATCCGCAAGACCACAGCGGGGCTTGACCTGAGGGTGTTTGGAAGTGGGCAATTTGATTTTGGCGGCTGGGCTGTGGGCCCACGCTTTACCTATCCCATAGGACGCAAGGCACCCATTATTCCCTATGCAGAATTTTTGTTAGGGAGTGGTGGAATGGATCAAGGTGTATGGCCCCCATCCGGCATGGGGCCGATTACCTACACGCATGTTGGCGGGATGATCGTGGGAACAGCTATTGGCGTGGATCTGATGAGGAGCCAATATACAGGCTTACGGCTCAATTACGACTATGGACAAGCGAAGGGTAACGTCAACACGACGTATTCCAGTGTTTCAATCGGCTTTGTCTTCCACATTAAGACGAAGTAACTGCCATATGGCGTCTGGCCACAAACAGCAAAGCGGCATCGCATAATGCGATGCCGCTTTGCTGTTTCTGTAAATAAGTCTACGAGCGCACAACCGTCCGTATCGACAGATCGCGCAACTGAATATCGCTGACCGTCGTCGGCGCGTCCATCATTAGATCGATGGCCTTAGCCGTCTTGGGGAACGCGATCACTTCGCGCAGGCTGGGTGCGCCGGCGAGGATCATGACGATGCGGTCCAGGCCCAGCGCGATGCCGCCATGCGGAGGCGTGCCGTACTCCAGCGCGTCCAGGAAGAAGCCGAAGCGCTCCTTCGCCTCTTCGTTCGACATGCCCAGCGAGCGGAAGATCTCCGCCTGCACATCCTGCCGGTGGATACGGATGCTGCCCGAGCCGAGCTCCGTGCCGTTGAGCACAATGTCATACGCCAGCGCGCGGACGGCGCCTTTGTCGTTGGTCAGGCGGCCGGCCTTGATGTCGTCCTCGTGCGGCGAGGTGAAGGGATGGTGCGCGGCGTTCCACACCTTGGTCTCTTCGTCCCACTCGTACATCGGGAAGTCCGTAACCCAGCAAAACTTGTAATCAGCCGCGGTGCCCGTCTGCTCAAAGAGCTTGTGGCGGTCGGCAAACTTCTTTGCCAGG
>JARLFX010000356.1 GCA_031296355.1 Acidobacteriaceae bacterium | reverse complement strand
CCCCAAAACCCCAAAACCCCAAAACCCCAAAACCCCAAAACCCCAAAACCCCAGTGCACCAGATCCCAAGCGGGCTGATTAAATGTGGAGACCGCATCCACGGAATAGCGGCACGATTATTCTGTAATAATGTGTCGAGGATATCCAGGCATCTCTATTCGAATAGGGGGCCGTACGCATAAAGCGCTAGAAACATATTAAATTCATTACAGAAAATATGATGCGTCCGCAAAGAGCTCAGGTAGTCGTGTTGAACCCTTCGGCCAAGCGTGAGTCCGGCCGCAAGGCCCAGCTTGCCAACATCCGGGCCGCCAAGGTATCCTTCCCTTAGCTTTACAGCTCTTAGGCAATAGCCGATGTGGTGAGAACCACCCTCGGGCCCAGGTCCATGCTCAAGATGCTCCTCGACCCGGTCGGCGGCATCGTCCTTACCAACGATGGGAACGCCATTCTGAGGGAGATCGAGGTGTCCCACCCTGCTGCCAAGAGCATGATTGAGATCAGCAGAGCTCAGGATGAGGAGGTCGGTGACGGGACCAAGTCTGTGGTTATCCTGGCGGGCGAGTTCCTCCAGGCGGCACAGGTGTTCATCGAGAAGGATATCCACCCCACGATCATAGTGGGCGCCTACTTCCAGGCGCTCGAGAAGGTTCTGAAGATCGTCGACAATATGTCCACCGAGATCAAGGCTGACGACGAGAAGGAGGTCGAGCGCATCGTCAAGAGCAGTGTGGCCACGAAGTTCGTCAACGAGTGGGGCGACCGCGTCTGCAAGCTGGCCATGGAGGCCGTCAGGTGTGTATCTGTCGAGAAGAATGGCCACAAGGAGATCGACATCAAGAGATACGCCAAGGTGGAGAAGATACCTGGCGGGACTGTGGACGAGTGCGTGGTTCTGAACGGTGTGATGGTCAACAAGGACCTGACCCACGCCCAGATGAGACACAAGATCGAGAACCCGAGGATCATCCTGCTGGATTGCCCGCTCGAGTACAAGAAGGGCGAGAGCATGACCAACATGGAGATTTCCAAGGAGGAGGACTTCAAGAAGGCCCTGCTGATGGAGGAGGAGGAGGTCAAGAAGGTCTGCGACTCCATCCTGGCCCTCAAGCCAGACGTGGTCATAACCGAGAAGGGCGTGTCCGACCTGGCCCAGCACTTCTTCCTGAAGCACAACGTGAGCGTCCTCAGACGTCTGCGCAAGACTGACAACAACCGTATCTCGCGCGTGAGTGGCGCCACGATTGTCAACAGGCCCGAGGAACTCCACGAGTCCGATGTTGGCACCAGATGCGGCCTGTTCGAGGTCCGCAAGATTGGCGACGAGTTCTTCTGCTATTTCGTTAACTGCAAGGATCCCAAGGCCTGCAGCATCGTGCTCAGAGGCGGCACCAAGGATGTGCTTAACGAGGTCGAGAGGAACCTGCAGGACGCGCTGAACGTGACCAGAAATGTGATACTGCACCCCAAGCTGGTTCCGGGCGGCGGTGCGTTGGAGATGGAGGTGGCCTGCAGACTGGTGGAATACGCCACCAAGGAGGTCAAGGGCACCCAGCAGTGGCCGTACAAGGCTCGTACTATCTCTCTCCTATTCTAACCTGTTAGTCGCGGCTGCCTTCGAGGTTATCCCGAGAACCCTGCTGCAGAACAGTGGCGCTGATGTGGTCAGAAGACTGACCGAGCTGCGCGAGAAGCACTCCACTCCTAAGGGTACCGCTACGGATCTCACCTGCGACATAGGCGTCAACATGGGTGTGGAAGGCAACGAGGGGAAGATCATGGACATGAAGGAAGCGAACATCTGGGACCCAGCAGCGGTCAAGACCCAGACCATTAAGACGGCGATCGAGGTCTCGTGCATGCTGCTGAGAATCGACGATATCGTCTCGGGCATAAAGAAGGAGAAGGACAAGGGCTCCAAGATGCAGGGTGGCGCGGAACAGCCCGACGCTGAAACGGTATTGTGTTTTTGCCTAATATTGTCCATAGTTCGGCGATTCCCGCGACGGATAAGATATAACAAGCAGACAGCACTCACACTCAAACACACATTAAGCAATGCATTATATGTTATATAGTGGTGGTAGCGATATGATAGAGAGAGAGACGCTATGTGTGTGCGCGATTCAAACTACTTCCGCGCCATTCTGCCTTGTTGGATTTGGGGTTTTGGGGTTTTGGGGTTTTGGGGTTTTGG
>JARLFX010000355.1 GCA_031296355.1 Acidobacteriaceae bacterium | reverse complement strand
TCCATCACACCGCGCATGTCCGCGATGTCCTGCTTCACGATCTTCGGTGCGGTCGTCACCGCCGGATCAGCCATCGTCGGCTCACCAGCGCGTGCAGAGGAAACCGTGTCCGGCGTATGCACGACCAGCAGCATGGCGCGACGCTTTAGCGTATACGGCGCACGGCTGTTCTCCAGCGCTTCGCTGGCAGCGATCTGCTCCGGCGTGGGCTTCGGCACCTGATAGCCGATTGCTATCAGGCGGTCTTTGGCATCATCCACATGGGGCGCAGCTGCATACTCCGTGACCAGGCGGTCATACGCAGCGGCTGCCTGGTCGTTGTAGATCTTCTCCAGCCGGCCCTTCGGGCCTTCCGGCAGCCGCATGGTGGCGACCAGTCTGGCCTGCGCCGCATAGGAGTCACCCAGTCCAAGCAGTACGTCATCCATGTGGCTGTAGAGCGGATAGGTGTCTGCAATCGTCTGGTAGCGTGCAATGGTCGCGGCAAAGTTCTGGTGGGATTCATAGAACTGCGCAATGCTGGTCTCGCGCGTCGCCAGCACTTCCTGCACTTCGCGCAGCTTCTGCTTCGCCTCCGGCACCCAGGTCGATTCCGGGAACTGCTGGATCATGTTGCGGTACTCTTCCTGCGCGCGGATCGCCTTCACGTAATCGCGGTCCGGGCGGTCCATCTCGCGGAAGTAGATGTTCGCCACCTTCATCTGCGCTTCCGCAGCTTCCGGCTGGTTGGGGAAGAAGGTGATGAAGTCCTTGTACTCCTGCTCCGCCTGGGTCAGCGCGGCGGTGCCACCTTCCTTGTACCAGGAGTCGCCGATGGCCAGCTTCGCCCGCATCTGGAACTGCGAATCGGGGTACGTATTCAGCAGTGTCTGCAGGTCCAGGCGCGCAATGTCAAAGTGATTGTGCTGCAGGGCGATCATCGCCTTGTCGAAGAGTTGCTTATCCGGCAGCTTCACATCCACGCCGGCCAGCGGATTCAGCTTCTTCGCCTTCTTCTCGGCCTTCTTCGTGTCCTTCGACGAAGTAATCTTTTCGGCCTTCTTGTCTGCACGGGATTCCTTGTGTTTCTTCGCGGGCGCAGCAGCGGGAGTCTGGGCCGCGGCTGCGGGGGCTGCTGTGTCCGTGGCGGGCGTAGCGGCATCCTGCGCGAACGCAGGTGTCACACAGAGTGCGGCGGTGCACAGAACAAGCGTAGACGGAAGCAGACGGAGAGAAAAACGGCTCATATCACCTCAAAAAAATACTGCGCAGATGGAGCGCGTAGTGTTCGCTGCCACTCCAACCCCGGCCAGTGCGTGCGCCGGTGCCTGCTCCTGTTATTTTAGCCGTTTCGCGGGGTTGGTGCGCGAAGCGAGGGAAGTACCGGGTTTTTCTGCCCGTCAGGCCTTCTGCAGGGCAGCCGCCCGGGCGGTCGCCAGAAAATCAATGGCGTTCTGTTTCGTCTTGTCCGGCGAAAATATTGCGCTTCCCGCCACCAGAAGGTCTGCTCCTGCTTCGACGACCGAACCTACCGTATCGTGAGCCACGCCGCCATCCACCTCAATGCGGAAGTTCAGATTCTGCTCATGCCGCAGCCGCGCCAGGTGGCGTATCTTGTCCAGCGAACGCGGGATAAAGCTCTGCCCCCCGAATCCCGGGTTTACGCTCATCACCAGCACATAGTGGACCATCGGCAGTATCTCCAGCAGCGTATCCACCGGGGTAGCCGGGTTGATCACCACGCCCGGCTGCATGCCGTGGCTGGCGATCAGCTGCAGCGTGCGGTGCAGATGCGGGCACGCCTCCTGGTGTACGCTCACCCAGTCCGCGCCAGCGTCTGCAAACGCAGGAATCAGCGAGTCGGGATTACTCACCATCAGGTGGCAGTCCAGCGGCAGCTTGGTGGCGGCGCGCAGCGACTTCACCACTGGCGGTCCGATCGTCAGGTTCGGCACAAAGTGCCCATCCATCACATCCACGTGCACTACCGTGCCGCCGCCCGATGCTGCTATGGCAATTTCATCGGCCAGTCGCGAAAAATCTGAAGCGAGAATCGAAAACGCAAGCTCAATCAACGGTATTTCCCTCGGGCGAATCTAGTGAAATCTTAGCAGGCGCAGCCTCTGCTGGCGGCACGTTCTGCGTCCCCGTACATACCCGGGAGACCCCGCGCAGAATCCGCCGCACCGGCATCCCGCCATCCGTCGCATCCGGCTCGCAAAAGAAGATCTCCCCCACCCTCTGCTTCGCAGGCCGGTAATACCAGCGCCGCAGTAGCGAAAGATGGTCGCTGAGCGAAGCCATCTCGCTGCGCGGCACCGTCTCGCCCTTTGCCCGCGGAGGCGCAAGCTCCGCCAGCGCCCGCCGCAACCGTTCTTCCGTGGTCTCAATCGGCGTGGTCAGCGCCGGGTTTCCCGCCTCGTCCAGCGGCACGGCCGCCAGCATATGCGGATGCGCAAAGAGCGAGGTCGAGCCGGAATTCTCGTTGGCATGCCGCATCCCCAGCGTGGAGAAGAGCGCAGGCCGCCCGCCGCCCGGCTTGATGCATCCTCTGCGCACGGCAAAGAGCGCCACATCCTGGCAGGGCTCGCCCTCCGGGCTATCCGCCGCCGGCTGCACGATGATGGCGTCCAACTGCTCCAGCGGCCGCACGATCTCTGGCACAAGCTGGGCGATGGCCTTCACCTTCTGTGCCTGCGTGTGCAGCGCTGCGGCCTGTTCAAACTCCATCAGTCCCGAGGCCGCATCGCGCTCTGCGGCCAGCTTGCCCAGCATAGATTCGCCCCGCGTGCGGAAGAATTCCAGCACCGCCTGCGCCTCCTGCTGGTAGCGCTCATCGCTGCAGCCCTTGAAGCAGGGCGCCAGACACATCTTCATCTCCGAATACACGCAGCCCGGATGCGCCGGGTCCGGCTGCAGCTCCTCGCTGCACCGCCGCAGCTTGAAGAGGTTCAGCGTTTCGGTCAGCACGCGGTCCGCCGCAGCCCGGGAAGGGAACGGCCCAAACAGCGAATCCAGCGCCCGGGCCGAAAGCCGGTTGGTCACATAGGCGCGCGGGTAAGCGTTGTCCATCGCGAAGCGCACAAAAAACGGCGTATGCAGCCGCATTCGCTTCCGCGCATTGTCGTGGCCAAAGTGCGCCGCGCTGGCGTGGTATAGGGTGAGCAGCGATTCGAAGTCCGATCCGGTTACGCTGTACTCGATCCGGACGACCTTGTCGCGCAGGTTGAGCCGTTTCATGGCCCCGGCAGGCGGCTGCAGCATGCGCCGTATGCGTCGCTGCAGATTGCCCGCTCGCGAAAGGTAGGGCTCCGCCTCCGCCGCCTGCCCAAACAGGGCAAAGACCCCGGGCCGCGCAGGAACCGCCGCCAGCGCCGCATCTGCGGCACCCGGGTCAAACGGAATGGCGTGGTCGAATTGGAAATCAGGCGCTTGAGTCGGTGGCACGTCAGGATACCTGCAGCGAAATCAGACTAACAGCGGAGCGCGCGCGACTCTATGCAGGCACGCAATCTTGATTGACCCTTATTCCAGTCAATCCTTATCTAATTGTGAAGTAAAACTTTGCAGTTTTACTTCATATATGCTACCGTACGGCTATGAACGAATCAAAGACCGATCCTGGTGCATCTCAGGCATTAGCCATGGCAGCGGAGCTTCGAATCCTGCTTGGCCAGCTGAAGCGCCGTCTGCGGGAAGAGTCACATCCATCGGGCCTTACCTGGTCGCAAATAGCTGTTCTTGGCCTCTTGGATCGCGATGGGCCCGCAACTGTCACTGCTCTGGCGCAGGCTGAAGGCGTGCGCCCACAGTCTATGGGCGCCACCGTCTCTGCTCTGGAGGGTGCCGGGCTCGTGACTGGCACGCCAGACCCGACCGATGGGAGACAGACCATCCTCTCTCTCACTCCTGCTTGCGAGGAGATGATTAAGGCCAGCCGTGCGGCGCGGGAAGACTGGCTCTTCCGCGTCATCCGAACCAAGTTCACGTTAGCGGAGCAGGCAGAACTTGCAACCGCTGTCGCGCTGCTGAAACGCCTCGTCGAGCCGTAATGCAAAATCCATTCCGTGCTGCAGCACCAACCAACGCAAGGAGAAATCAATGGCTGTAACCATCCTTGATCCAAAGACCGCGCTCATCGTAGTCGATCTACAAAAAGGCATCGTCGCGCGGGCCCCGGCAGATGCTATCGGCGAGGTCGTAGCGCACGCCGCTGCATTGGCAGGTGCCTTCCGTCGCCATAGTCTGCCTGTGGTGCTCGTCAATGTCGCTGGTGGAGCGCTGGGACGGGCGGAGCAATCGCGCCAGCACGGAGAGTTTCCTGCCGGATGGACCGATCTCGTTCCCCAACTAAACGAGCAACCCGAAGATCACACCGTCACAAAGCGGACGTGGGGAGCATTCATGAATACTGGCCTCGAAGAGTACCTGAAGAAGCTGGAGGTCACGCAAGTCGTGATCGTTGGTGTTTCCACCAGCATCGGTGTGGAGTCCACCGCACGTCAGGCGTATGAGTGCGGCTTCAACGTCACCCTCGCTGTAGACGCAATGGCCGATACAAACCCCGACGCCCACCTCAACAGCATCACGCGCATCTTCCCGCGTCTGGGTGAAACCGGAACCACGCAGGAGATCCTCGAGCTTCTCAAAAGGAGTGCATAACGATGGCATGGAACCACGCTGTAGCGTACTTCTTTGGCGGCGCATTCCTCGCCAATGCTGTTCCTCATTTTGTGAGCGGAATCATGGGGCGGCCGTTTCAGACTCCATTCGCCACGCCACACGGAGAGGGTCTCTCGTCCTCGACGGTGAACGTGCTTTGGGGCATCTTCAATTTCGTGATGGGCTATCTCCTCGTGTGCCGGGTTGGCGATTTTCATCTGCATTCCACTGGCGATGTTACCGCCTGCGGACTGGGTATTCTTCTGATTAGCCTCGGGTCGGCTCTTAATTTCGGACGGTTCCATGGCGGCAACGCACCTGGCAAGCAGTGAGCAGTCCAGTGAGGGGTACCTTCCGTTCTCTGCATAGCTTCAACTACCGTGTCTGGGCAGCTGGAGCGTTTGTCTCCAATGTAGGCACGTGGATGCAGCGCATTGCCCAGGACTGGATCGTCCTTACCCAGCTCACCCATCACAATGCGACGGCGGTCGGTGTTGTGATGGCACTCCAGTTTGGGCCACAGGTTCTTCTCCTGCCGCTCACTGGTTTTGCCGCGGATCATCTCAACCGGCGCAAACTCCTGATGCTCACGCAGGCGGCTCAGGGCGTTCTTGCTCTTGGCTTGGGAATTCTCACCGTGGCAGGTCTCGTCCACCTGTGGCATGTGTATGCGTTTGGATTTCTGCTCGGGTGCGTCACGGCATTTGATTCACCGGCGCGCCAGACCTTTGTTTCGGAGCTGGTCGGCGAAGCGGACCTATCGAACGCCGTGGGACTGAACTCCACGTCGTTTAATGCTGCGCGCATGATCGGTCCAGCCGTTGCCGGTGTTCTCATCGCCAGCGTGGGCTGCGGTTGGGTATTTCTCATCAACGCCGCCTC
>JARLFX010000354.1 GCA_031296355.1 Acidobacteriaceae bacterium | reverse complement strand
CCAAAACCCCAAAACCCCAAAACCCCAAAACCCCAAAACCCCGGGCGCGGCGAGTCGGAACTGCCGAAGTGAAAATAGCGCGGGCGACGCATCGTATGATGTAGAAGAAGATGAAGAAAATAACGGCAGACGTATATCATTTCACAATGAACGAGACCAGAAGATGATGTTGATAATGATATATATTAGGTAAGATACACGGCGTAATTATCTCGCACGCGCGCGTTATCGACACGGTCGCAAAACCGTTTCTCTTATAGAGAGACGCCGTCGAGATGAAGCTTGGCGACCTCCAGATATTTGCGCTGGGAGTACTTCTTCTTGGTCGCCTGCAGAGTCACTGACTGCGCGAAGGCAAGCAGCTCCTTGGCGCACGCCTTGACCTCCTCCTCGTTGTGTCCAGACTGCTCCCTCAGATAGTCACTCCAGCCCGATGCGCCCTTGACCATCTTCTGGGACAGGTAGACCGCCCCAGCCGCAACCAGCGAAGGAAGGTGGCGGAGCATGCCGTAGTCCAGCAGCTGGAGCTCGCACATGAATTGCGCCAGGTGCGTCCCCTGCTCCGAGCAGCCTGCCAGCTTTGCGTAACGTTCCATGAACCTTAGAACGGAAGGACCGGAGAGCTCGAACTTGAGCTTCTGGAGAATCTGGCCCTCCAGCTTGAGGATCTCGTCCTTGCTGATCGCCTTCTCCGTCACGTGGATGAAGTCTCTAATTTCGGGAGGATAGATCTCCTCGTATTTGGAGGCGATGACCATGGCCGTGGCGCCCAGCAACTGCAGTCTCGACTTGGTGATCCTTTCGCAGTCCAAATATCTGTCAACCACGTTGGCAGCGAGGAAGAGCGTCTCACTCTGGAGAGTGAACTTCTCGCCCACAGCACATATCCAGTCCATGAGGACGGCACGCATCTTCTCGTTGAGCTCCGTCTGGTTCTTCATGTACCCGTGCTTCGCCGCCGTCATCTTCTCTCTCTCGCACAAGTAGGTGTATATGCCGCCCGCATATTCCGCGCAGTTGTACAGCTTGTTAATGTCGCGCTTGTCTGGCTCGGGAAGCTTGCTCTCAAGTTCCGCCTGTGTGCGAGCGTAGAACTCTCTCAGTTTTGTCTCAACGCCCGCCTGAGCTGCCATCGCAGCCCCGCTTTTCACTCTGATGTCGATGGTCGCGACCTGAGAAGTGAGTTTTTGTTCCAGCTTGGTGATGTCGACCCTCTACGCATCGCAGAGAGACTTTACGCTGCGCGAGTCGCCCCTGTGCAGGTTCGATATGTCTCTCCCGAAGACCCGGTCCTTCGACTGAGCCTTGGAAAAGTTGCGTCCGATGGCCAGCGGCCGTCTGTCCTTTATGAGAGCCTTAAGGTTCTATTAAGATCAGCTCGGAACGGCACCTCGTTCCTGGTGTGTCTGGGTGCAGCTATCATTGTATGCTTATTTTAAATACTTTCCTATTTATGTCAGCGTTTTAACGAATACATTCTTAGCGCTGTCTTAACCTAGACACTCAAATATTGAATAGCCGTTGCGTACCTGTTCACTCATTCTCTATTTCCTGTCTATTGCGCTCGTAGTGTGTCCTCGT
>JARLFX010000353.1 GCA_031296355.1 Acidobacteriaceae bacterium | reverse complement strand
GTACTGGTTCTTCGACAGGATGTACTGGCTGTTGGTTACGTTGAACGCATCCATCACCAGCTTCACCTTGTACTTGTCAGCAAGGCTCGCCGACAGCGGCACAGTGTAATCAGCATGCAGATCAAGCTGAACGTTGGCAGGAGTACGACCCGCTGCACCACGACCGCCGACCGGCACTTCACCCTGGTTCAGATAGATCGGGTGATCGCCAAGGATGCTGAGCGGCACACCGGACTGGCCACGAAGGCCTGCGCCGACGGTCAGACCGTTGAGCGTACCCAGACCATACCGGCTGTCCTTAGCAAGCTGGTAGCTCAGGAAGAGGTTCGCTACGCTGTGGCGATCAGAGCTCAGGTAGCCAGGCTGGAACTGATTGCCTAACAGGTTGAGCTTACCGGGGGTAAAGTCGAAGAGCGAGCTGATGCCAGGGTCAGACTGACCGTTGTCATTGCGATACGCACCTTCATAGTTGCCCCACAGAGTGCCATAGCGATAGTTGATGTCCGCCATCCAGTGGTTGCTCATACGCTTGATCACTTCCAGTTCAAGTGCATGATACCAGCGGGTCGGCTTCACGAAACCGTCCGAGACTCCGTCGCCACCGTTAGGACCGCTGCCTGGGTTGTCGGCAGTGGACGGATTCAGGAAGCAGGCGCCGCCAACCTGGTTGTTGTAGCTATCCGTAAAGAGCGTCTTGATTCCCTTGTAGGTATCAGCAGCCCAGGTGCAACCAGCAACCGGCGGCTTATATCCTGCGCCTGTCTTTGGATCTGGAGGTGTTGGGTTCGCAGCATACCACTGCGCCGGAGTATAGGTTACTTCCTGCTCGTTGACGCCGATATCCAGAGACGGGCTTGGGTTAGCGATACCACCGTTATAGCCGTTCAGGATCACAGATCCTTCTGGCGACTGCGTGCCTACATCCTCAACTACGCGGCCTAGACGGCGATCCGTATAGCGGGCCTTGATCACGAGGCCAGACTTGACCTCACGCTCGAAACCAACCACGTACTCGTCGACATACTCGGCCTTGGTTCCTGGAATGATGCCTTCACCGGTGGAGGACGCAAAACTAGGCGTGCCAAAGGTAGTGACTGTCGGCACGCCGCCAACGAGATCCGTCCGCTGGGGAAGACCGTTGAGGGTGTGTGCATTGTCAGGAACTACAGTGAGTGCGCCGTTTACGATAACCGGTGCGAAGTAATATGCGGTGTCATCCTGCTCATTGCCAAGCTGACGAATGGCTGCATCCAGAGGCATGGACCAGAAGTCGCGGCCATAGTTGAAGAAGAACTTGCCCTTGTGGTCGCCGAACGGATCCAGGTTGAAGCCCACACGAGGAGACCAGCTGTCATTGAAGAGATAGCTGAACAGCGTACCACCTGTGCGCTCCTGCTCCCAACGCAAACCAGCATTAATATTCAGGAAGCGGTTGACTTCGACCGAGTCGTTGACATAAGCATCATGGTAACGGCCCGTTGCCCGGACGCTTAGGCCTACGTACGTACCACGCGAGATAGAAGCATATACACGCTCACCGTTCCAGATGGGGCACTGGGTGCAGGTGTTGTCAGTGGTGCTTGTACCAGCAGTATTGTTTGCCGCTGCCACGGTAAACTGCGCATTCGTATACGCACCCACAGTCTTCGCAGGAATCGTAAACAGCGTATTCAGCGCTGTGCCACCAGCATTCGCTGTGGGAATAAGGAACAAATTGCCCGAACGGGCAGGCTGATCCAGGAAGTTCGTGTGGTCATACTCATAGCCAGCCGATACCGTGTGGTTCGTATGCAGGACATGGAATGACTTCGACGTATTGCCCGCAATGCTGTACGTATCGTTCTTCGAAGGCTCGTACGCACCCAGACCGGTTGCAACCGTTGCACCATGCAGGGGAGCAAGGCTCTGGTCACTGATGCCATAAATATTTTGCGAAGGATACTCGTTGAAGTGGTTGTAGTTGTACGTGTACGACGCATCAACCAGCCAGCTCGGCACAATCGCCGTGTCCACGCGGAAGAACGAATCGCGCGAACCATACTGCCAGGAGCTTGCCGTTGTGGTCGGTGCCGGGCTCGAGAGCGACGGCACG
>JARLFX010000352.1 GCA_031296355.1 Acidobacteriaceae bacterium | reverse complement strand
CCAAAACCCCAAAACCCCAAAACCCCAAAACCCCAATGGTCCGCCTGCATAAAGAAACGTCAGCGCCCACATAGCGACCCGAATGCATATGTTACATTCCAATAGACTGTGCTGGAATAGCCACAAACGCGGCGTATAATGCGGCTAACTAATCTCCACACAAGGGACACGTGTTTATCATCGACGCAGCCGATTTAATCATATCATAAATGAGGATTCTTGTTATCGCTCTGCTGGTGTTGGCCTGTATGGCTGACGACAAGTTCAAGGAGACCGAGAAGACTAAGTCCGGACCTGGCGCGCCGCCCGCTATCAAGCTGCCAGAGAACATCCGCCTGAAGATCAGTCTCACTGATTCGTTCAACTTCGCAGTCGGCGTCGACATGGCCGCTCAGGAGGGTCTGCTCAAGTTCAACCTCTACTCTGACCTCGGAGACTTCGAGCATTTCAACCTCTTCGACTTCAACAACGTACCCCGTCCCCTCACCCGCAATAGAAAATCATCTATCTCCACATTGGCAAGATGTGCAGATTCTTCAACCTGCCTGAAGGCTTCGCGTTCCCTGTGACCCAGATCCTGGGAATGTGGTCGCTGTTCTCGAAGTACGAGGGACTGGACGAGAGCGGAGAGCTGTACAAGTTCACGGTTCCGACAGTCGTGGACAAGAAGTACCAGGGCCAGCTGTACTTCGGCAAGGACGACAAGAAGCTCAAGAAGATCGGCTACGGCGAGATGACCTTCAAGGTCGATACCTTCGACACCTGTATGCTGGATTCGCGCATCATCGTCTTGTAGTCTCCGATTCGTCTGAGGTCTTCACCAAGCCCGAGAAGTGCAGCAAGCTGAAGATGGAGGAGCTCGAGGGCATGGGCAAGCTGTTCTCCGGCCTAGTGTCCGGCCTCAACCGCGGTGCCAAGAAGATGCAGCGCGAGCCCAGCAGCGACTTCTAAACTTCGTTATCCTTTCGTTGTGACTGCGAATTCTATCCCCCACGACTCTGCGTGTCCGCATATATGCGATATATACGTCATAGATGATACAAGTCCATGCTTTCGAGATAATATGCACTAACTGACTAACATCGTCCCTAGTATCCTTCTTACTATGTAAATATATGTGCTGATCCTTTCTAATACTTAGCGCACACAGGAAAAGTATAACAACAATATGGTATTCATCTCTACTCATGTACATAATACATCATACAGCGACTCTCAGTTGGCACACTCAAAAGTCGCGTCTTTAACGCGAATGAGTCATTAGCTCTTTCCCGCCGCCGGCTCTGCGGGCGGGGGCGGGATCGGAGCCACGATTGGAAGCGAGGGCTCGGTGACCTGGGTGGTGGCTGTGGTGATGGGCGAGTTGTGGGCATTCGCCGGCTCCTCGTCCTCCAGGTGCCAGCGCTTCCTCAGCTTCG
This sequence comes from Acidobacteriaceae bacterium, assembly GCA_031296355.1. The sequence goes on along the minus strand of JARLFX010000352.1, from coordinate 505 downwards.
TCGGAGTTATGGTTGCGATGATCTTCCTGATGCCCTTGGAAAGTCTGGATATCATGCCCTTGCCTCCCGCCGTTTTCCCCTCCTCCGCGTCCTTCCCGTCCCGCACCTGCGCCGACTCGTCCTTCGACTCCTTTATGTCGGGCTCCTTCCAGGCCGCGAGGTCCGGGAGGGGACGCTGCGACCTCGGCTCCCCGCGCTTCGGCCGCTCTGAACCTGCGGAGACGATCTCGGGATGCTTGGCGACCACGGCCTTGTAGTTATCTGGATAGTTTTTCCTGAGAATTGCGAGCATGTCGCTAGGGTCGCAGATGAACGCCTTGAAGTTTCGCTGGTAGCTGAACCGCAGTCCCTTCAGCGCGAAGTCGCAGTCCGTTTCCTTCCTGCTTGCCATTGTTTATTTAGCTGAAATTAATTCAAAGCGGAAGAAGAGCATATATCGCTTCTATGCTCGCTCACTCTGTGCGTTATCACATGCGACACTTTCAAATTGCGCCGCGCTCTCCCT
>JARLFX010000351.1 GCA_031296355.1 Acidobacteriaceae bacterium | reverse complement strand
CCTCAAATCAAGCTCAACTCTGGGTGCCCCCGGTCTCGCCTTTGAGACCGGGGAAACCTCAACCCTCTCCTCAGCAAGAACAGGCTAGGAGCTAGAGGCTAGCAGCTAGAAGCTGTCTCCGTGCCCCATCCATCGCCCGTTTTCTGCGAGATGGGTGGGAAAGCAACGCGCAGCATGAATGCCGTGTCATCCCGAGCGCAGCACATAGCTAAAGCCGTGTCATCCTGAGCGAACGGGGCCCCGAGCGCTGTTCAGCTCGGGGGTGGTGAGTCGAAGGACCTGCTTCTCCGCAAGCATTCCCACGGCGCCCAGTTCCGGAGTCCCGGCCAATCGCACTTCTTCCGCAGCCCGTTTAGCCATGCCGCAAGCAGCCCAAATCTGTGAGCCCATGGGCCCGCCTCATCGCAATCCAAAGCAACCTTCCGCGCCCATCCCACTCTTCAGATTGCGGTACAAAAATTGTGACCGTCATCACGCCTCTCATCCGTGGGCCTTGAAACCGGACCAAACTTGTCGTAGTTTGATCTAGGAAATGAATTTCAGTTTCGACTGAGTTCACCCAACAAAGGGGTCTGGCCCTTGGCTTTTGGCGAAGCGGTCGGCCATCCCCCCGGAGATCGACATCCGATCGGCTGGTCGCGGGTCTTCCCATGGACCTGCTCCCGCTCTCGGAGCGGAAACACTACCCCTGCGATAGGGAACGGGCCAAATCACCTCCGGCCCGTTCTTTTTTGCCTGAAAAGCAGGAAGCCGCGTGCCCCATCCATCGCGCGTTTTCTGTGCGATGAGTGGGAAACCTCCACCGTCACCCCAGCTCCCTCAAATCAAGCTCAATTCTGGGTGCCCCCGGTCTCGCCTTTGAGACCGGGGAAACCTCAACCCTCTCCTCAGCAAGAACAGGCTAGGAGCAGGTCGGAAGCAGCTCGTAGCTGTCTCCGTGCCACATCCATCGGGCGTTTTCTGACCGATCACTGGGACCCGTCCTCCGTGAGCTTCGTCCTTTCCCACCCAACCGGCGTAGGATGGCGCACGGAGACAGCTTCTAGCTGCTAGCCTCTAGCTCCTAGCCTGTTCTTGCTGAGGAGAGGGTTGAGGTTTCCCCGGTCTCAAAGGCGAGACCGGGGG
>JARLFX010000048.1 GCA_031296355.1 Acidobacteriaceae bacterium | reverse complement strand
GGCGGGTGGCCCAGACATTCCAATCAGCCTCAAAATTGGGTGCCCCATTCATCACGCAGCTTTATCGCGGGATGAGTGGGATATCGTCGCGCAGCGGCGACCGCCTTTTGTTCGGAGCGGAGGGAATGACATGGTGACGGCATACTTCCCGTCATCTCAGTCCGCCCGTCTGGCCCCAAACCCGAAGTTACCGCGAAGACAACCGCGGAAAACCCGAAGAAACCGGTAAGAAAACCGGTCTTACCCCCATCTTCCCCGCGGAAAACCCTAAACCGTAAAATTTTCCACGAAATACCGTGTACCAGCCGTCAACTCACCGTGTTTTGACCATGAAGAAACACGGGCAAATCGCCTAGATCGACTGCACCGGAATCTGCATCAGGTCGCCCACCAGGCCGATCTCTTTCTGCACAAACGGCTCAGCGTAGCACACGCCGGCGAGCAATCCATAGTGCCGCGCCATCGCAAAAGTGCGCTCGCGAATCTCATCTTCCGGCACAAATAATCCATCGCCCTGCGACTGATTGGCATACTGCGATTTGTACGCCATCAGCGCCGCGTGGCGCGTCTCAATGTGCGCCGTAATGTCCACCACAAACGTTGGCCGCACGTCCGCATAGAGCGATGCATAGAGTATCTTGAAGGGCCGGAAAGCCGCTCCATTGCTGGCCGTTTCCACCTTCGCCAATCCGCTCACGAAGCACGCTTCATAGCCCAGCGTAGCCGTAGTGTAGTGGTCCGGATGACGTCCCGACCAGTAGGGAAGAATCACCACGCGCGGTCGCGCAGCGCGCAAAATCCCCGCGATCTTGAGTTTATTTTCCCAGGTATTTTCCACGCGCCCATCAGGAATGTCGAGCGCCCCGCGCCACGTCGCATTGAGAATTTTCGCCGCCGCATTAGCTTCCGCCTCGCGCTCCGCAGCTGTCCCGCGCGTGCCCGATTCGCCCTGCGTCAGATCCAGAATCCCCGTCCGCGCACCGAGCGAACCCATCTGCAAAAGCGTCCCGCCGCACGTCTGCTCCACATCATCGCGATGCGCTGCGATTGCAAGCACGTCGAGCTGCGGCGGTGTATCCATGCAGTGTTTAGTTGGCTGCGTTGGTGAGTGCATCCATGTAAGCCACGTTCAGTGCCGTGCCTTGAATGGTGATGTACTGGTTGTTAATCTCGCTGAGGTTGCTGGTGCTGAACGCATGCACCTGACCGCCGTAAGCGGAGTAAACCTTGTGCAGATTCTGCACCCAGCAGATGCCCGTGAGATCGCCGTAGTAGTACGGGTTCGTATTCTGGTTCGGATAGGGAACCGGATTACCCGGCGAGACCGCAGGCACAATGGTGGGCGTTGTCGTGCTGCCCATGGTGAATGCCGCCAGGCAGTTCAGATTCACAGCGCCCGGTGTGGTGCTGACGTTGGCAGCAAGATAGCCGCGTGCGCCGCCCTGGCAGAGCGTGGAACCGATCCAGAGCGTGTTGTCGTCCGCGAACAGCATGGTAGTGTGGGTGCCGTCGGGAATGGGGAACGAATTGGAGACCGAAGGCGTGGCGCCCAGCGAGACGATGCTGAAGACGCCGGTAAAGTATCCGGTAGCGCCAGAGAACTGCGCGAATTTACCTACGGCCGTCGTGGGCGTCATCAGTTGTTGTCCAGCAAGGTAGAGATTAATCCCGTCGGTGAGTCCGACGGTGGCTCCGCCGGGGACGGCCAGTGTGGACGTCATGGGCGAGGTGTCGCCGGTCACCGGCAGATAGTTCACATTCAGCTTGGTAGTGTTCAGGAAGGTGACGCCTGCACTGTCACCGGCGGCAGTGTCACCGCACTCCGCACCACAGTTCAGCACGTACACGCTGCCGCCGTCGAGCGAGAAGATAGCACCGTTGGGCCGGGCAAATGTGCCTTGTACGGGAACGACGCAGTAAACGGGTAGGTTGAGCGGTTCGCAATCCGTATAGGTGCCTGAAGGAGGAAGAACATTATTGACCAGGCGGACGATGCGATAGAGATTGTTGGTATTACGTTGTGTGACGAGTACGACGGTGTTGCCCGGGTTTACCATCACATGCTGGGCGCCGGGAAGATTGAGTGCGTAGGTCTTTCCCAGTGTGTTATCCACTATGACGACTCCGCCGAGGGCTCCGCTGGCAGCGTAAAAGTTGGCAACCGAGCTGGTGACGCCGATGCTGTCAGAGGTAGAGGGCAGGCCAGAGGCTACGCCTGCTGCTGTTTCCTTGGCGTAATCAATCCTGGTGAAGCTGCCGTCGCCGGAGCCATACACGTAGCCGAACATCTGCTCTGGGAAGCTGGCGATGGTGGTGGGCAGGCGTCCGCTATAGCCACTGACCATGAAATAGGGAATGGTGTTCTCGATGTTGCTGCGGATGTCGCGGTTCGCGTCAAGGATCTGTAATTCGCCGCCCGAAAAGGCAGACGGATTATCGATGGCCACCATCACGCGGTTGGCGAGCTGGCTCGGCGGGATGGGGCGCCCGGCAAAGTTATACTGCGGAAATTTGTAGTAATCCGCCTTGCAGGCGGTAAGCCCCAGTGAGGCCGCTGCGAGAAGCAGGCCGCAGGCTGCGCGAGCAAGAACACTTCGATTATTCAACGTAGAAAACTCCAAACCCGGCACTGCGAGCGTTCGATTGACGTACCGCTCAAGTATAGCAAAACAGGAGCGGTTTTCCGGGGGCAGCCCGCCAGACGGAAAAGGGGCGGCAGAATGCAAAATGGTTTAGGCTTTTACGATGGCAACAAGTATCCAGCAACTACTGAAGCGCGGCCACGTGCTGGGCGATGGCGCTATGGGCACCATGCTGTACGACCGCGGCGTCTTCATCAACCGTAGCTACGACGAATTAAACCTGTCGCAGCCGGATCTGGTGCGCAGCATTCACGAAGAGTACCTGCAGGCAGGCGCAGAGATTATTGAGACCAACACCTTTGGCGCCAATCGCTACCGGCTGCAGCGGCATGGGCTGGAAGACAAGCTGGAGGCCATCAACCAGGCGGGTATCCGGCTGGTGCGCGAATGCGTAGAGCATATCCGCGAGAAGCAGGGGAGCGATGCCTTTGTGGCTGGAGCGGTAGGGCCGCTTGGCATAGAACTGGCTCCCGTGGGCAAGGTTTCGCAGGATGAGGCGCAGGAGATATTCGCGCAGCAGATCCGCGCACTGGCGCAGGGAGGAACGGATAGGCAAGGCAAAAAGTATGCCGGGGCCGACCTGATCCTGATTGAGACGATGACGTCGGTAGCCGAGGCTGAGGCCGCGGTGAATGCGTCGCGCAGCGTGGCGCCGGAGCTGCCGGTGATCGTGCTGGTGACGGTGGACGACGACGGCAATTGCCTCGACGGCACGTCTGCCGAGGTAACGGCGAAGCGGCTGGAGAAAGTGGGCGCAGACGTGATCGGCGCGAACTGCAGCTCGGGGCCGGTAACGGTGCTGGCGGTGATTGAGCGTATGCGCGCGGTCACGGCGCTGCCGCTGATGGCCATGCCCAATGCCGGTCTGCCGCAGACGGTGGATGGCCGCAATATCTATATGTCTACGCCGGAGTTTATGGCTAGCTACGCGCGCAAGTTTGTCCGGGCAGGGGCCAGCCTGGTGGGTGGATGCTGCGGCACCACGCCGAGCCACATCCGCGCCATGAAGAGTGCGCTGCGGGCGATGGAATCGATGGAGAAGGGCACGGTGGGCGCGAGCCCGGTGAAGGCAAAGGTCGAGGTTGCGGACGCAGTGCAACCGCTGCCGCTGGCCGAGCGTTCGCTGATCGGCGGCAGGATTGCGCGCGGCGAGTTTGTGACGCTGGTGGAGATCGTCACGCCCAAGGGAATTGATACCAGCAAGGAGATTGAAGGCGCGGCCATGCTGCACAAGCTGGGCGTAAATGCCATCAACGTGCCGGATTCGCCGCGGGCGAGTGCGCGGATGAGCGCGCAGAGCCTGTGCATCCAGATCCAGCAGAAGGTCGGCATGGAGACGGTGCTGCACTACACCTGCCGCGACCGCAACGTGCTCAGCATGCAGAGCGATCTGCTGGGTGCGTCATCTATCGGGCTGAAGAATGTGCTGTGCCTGACGGGCGATCCGCCGAAGCTGGGCAACTATCCGGACGCGACGGCCGTGTTTGACGTGGACGCGATCGGGCTGGTGAACATTGTGCGCAACCTGAATCACGGTCTGGACATTGGCTCGAATCCGATTGGCGTGTCGACGGGGTTCACCATTGGCGTGGCGGCGAATCCGGGCGTGCCCGATGTGGAGACGGAGATTCGGCGGTTTGCTGCGAAGGTGGAGGCGGGCGGAGAATATGCCATCACCCAGCCGGTCTTTGACCTGAAGCTGCTGGAGTATTTTCTGAAGCGCATCGTGCAGTTCCGCGTGCCGGTGATCGCGGGCATCTGGCCGCTCATCAGCCTGCGTAATGCGGAGTTTCTGAAGAACGATCTGAAGGTAAGCGTGCCGGACGAAATTCTGACGCGGATGGCAAACGCAACATCGCCCGAAGCTGCGCGGGCAGAGGGCATCAAGATCGCGCAGGAGATGGTGGCTGAGACACGCAGCATGGTGCAGGGCGTGCAGGTGAGTGCGCCGTTTGGCAAGTACAGCGCGGCGGCAGACGTGATGCAGGCGGTTCTTTAGGGGGCGATATGGCGAAGTTTGAAGAGCAGTTGAAAGGCCTGGAAGGGATCGTCGAGAAGCT
>JARLFX010000350.1 GCA_031296355.1 Acidobacteriaceae bacterium | reverse complement strand
TGAGGGATAGGGTTGTTTACCTTGCGCAACCAGATCGATGATGTGGCGGCTGGGAAACTGCAGCAGCAAGTCTGCAGGCTTCAATGCAAGCGCGGGATAGTCCGTGGCTATACGCTTCTGCACTGCTCCGTCAGGAATCTGGTCGGGATGCAGCTGCTTTTCAAACCACGCCTGTGCACCCATAGCAGTCACCTTATCCACTTCGCCAGGCCGTGCGCCAAACGTAAAACGGTTCAACATCTGCTGCGCACGCTCAGTCGCGTTCAATGGCGTGTCATTGACACGGGAGGGTGCTGCCTTTGCCCTGGCGGCGAGTTTCTGTGCTGCGGCCTTCGTGGCGGGAGATGCAGGCTGTTGACTGATAGGGGCGGCGCTATCACTCTGCATGGCTGGCGTACTGCCGTACGGCTCCGGACTCATCTGCTGGTTCATTTGCGGAGCCATCTGCGCCTGCACTACTGGAACGGCACAAGCCACGACGGCAACGGTAACAATTGCTGCAGAATGCAAGGCTCGGAGAACACTCATGGGGAAAGCTCCTGCTCAGCTTAGACGCCGTTTTGAGCTACAAAGTCGCGGTGAAACGGTAGCCTTCTTTTCAAGAAACGCTGGCCTAACATACTGCATGCGGATGTGAACTTCGACCCCAAGCCTTCTTTTGCAGCCACCAGACCAGACGCGCGAGCAGCAAAATCGCCAACACCACAGTCACCTTCATAGGCCGGTGGACGCCCGCCTTGACCAGCCACCAGAAGTGAATAACCCCAGCAATGGCAGCGACATACACCAGAGCGTGGGCCCAGCGCCAGTTACGTCCCCCCATTTTACGCATGATCCACGCAGGCGAGGTCAAAGCTAATAGAAGCAGCAATGCCCAGGAAAACAAGCCAACCTGTATAAACTTGCGGCGAAGAATGTCGTCTTTCATTGTCGCAATGGGCAAGTCCCACTGCGCCCGGAAACCTGACCAGTCATGGGCCTTCAGATTCGCAACGGTGCCAGGAATATCCAGGTCGGAGAAGAGAAAGACATAGGTGCAAAGATGCAGGGTTGCGTAAAAAAATGCGAATAGCCCCAGCATACGACGGTAGCGAATCAGCCAACCCAGCTTCGGATGCAGCCGCCTAACCGGCGTGACGGCCAGCGAGAGCAAAAGGAAGTACAGCGTCCAGTGCCCGGTCACATGGGTGATCTCAGCCACTGGATCGGCGCCGAGATCCTGATGCATGGTAAACCACACCAGCAGCGCCAATGGCAGCAGACAGAGCGGGAAGACAATCCACTTCAAGAGA
>JARLFX010000349.1 GCA_031296355.1 Acidobacteriaceae bacterium | reverse complement strand
TAATTTCGGATAGAACTCCACCAACTTGGCAAAAATAGCCCCGATAACGCGGCTTGTCTTGGGGTTCGTTACGCGTTCGCGGCTGCCCCACACATTCAACCAGGCGATAGATCGGGTGCCCCATTCATCACGCAGCCTCATCGCGGGATGAGTGGGATATCGTCGCGCAGCGGCGACCTCACCTCCGTGAACTAAACCCCGACCGCCGCCCCCGTCATCCACTCATAATCAATAGAAAATCCCTGCTTCCCCAGCTCCCCTTCCACAAACCCGCGCTCCAGTTCATTCACGCCAAACTGCGCGCCCGCGTCCGACTTGCTGTTGATCTGCGTATACCCGCCCGGCTGCACTTCGCCGCAGCGATACGTGTACACGTCGCCGTCCAGCACGTTGCGCAGGTTCATCGCAAACGTCTCGCGCGTCTGTAGCCACCTGCCCGCCTCCGGCACCGCCAGCTTATAAACCAGCAGCGCCGTCTCGTACGCATGGTCGCTCACAATCGTTGAAAACTTCAGCTCTTTCCCATTAATCGGCTTCAACCGCGCCGTACCCATCACAAACGGTCCGCGCCCATACTCTGCCTTGAAGTACCGCGCCCGCGCAATCTGCATCAGCCCGTCAAAGCGGAAATCCGCCAGCCCAAACAGCGCGCCCGCCGCCACATCCAGCCCCGCCATCATCGCGCGATCATGGTTGTCCATGCGCAATTTAAATTCCTTCTTCCGCGGACTCGCGTTGTGCCAGCGCATGTACGCTTCCTCATGCAGCGTCTCGTCCCACTGCACAATGCCCTGCAAACCCACCGCGCGCAGCGCTTCGTAAATTTCGCTGGTCTGGTACTCAGTACACAGCAGCACGCCCGCGCCTTCGCGGTCTCCCACGGCTTCCACCGCCTGCGCAATATGCTCCACCAGCATCTTCTGGTCCAGCTCCGGATCAGTCGCGTACACCAGCTCGATCACCCGTGCGTCCCGCGCCATCGCCGCGTCAATCTCCACCGCCAGCTCATCCCGCGTCAGCCTGTGCCGGATCGTGTCCTTCCGCGTCGCCGAAAAATTGCAGTACGGGCACGCATCCACGCAGAAGCTCGACACGTAGATCGGCGCCACATACCGCACCCTGCTGCCCGCCGCCTTGCGCCACCGCTGCATCACGTAGCTCCGCAGCAGCTCAAACTGCTCCGTCGCCTCCTCATGCGCGCCAATCTCCAGCAACTCGCCCAGTTCCGCCAGCCCCAGCTCCGGCTGCGCCAGCAATTCTTCCACCCGGCCCCGCGATGGGCAGCGCACATTCCGCAGGATGCCGCTGACCTCCGCACTCTTCTCTCCATACACGCCACTGAACATTCGGTAAGTCCTTTTGCCGGCGCACCGCGCCCGTCATCTTCTTATTAGACCACCCACCCCCTGCGTTTGCCCGTGACCTCTCGCACAGGCATCCAATGCTGACGGGCCTGCCGTTACCTCCGCCCGCCCGCGCACAGCTATACTGAAAGCAATGGGTACCCTGATGGAACCTCTCTCTTCCCGCGCCATCCCCGACGCCGCTCTCCGCGCCCGCATCGCCTCCGGAGCCCGCATCTCAGCTGACGAAGCCCTCTTCCTCCTGCAGAAATGGCCCTTGCTCGATCTCGGCTCGCTCGCCTTCCAGCGCAAGCGCGATCGCCACGGTGACGTCGTCACCTACGTCGTCAATAAGCAGGTGAATCCCACCAACCTCTGCGTGCATGCCTGTAAATTCTGCGACTTCGCCGCCAAGCCCAACGACGCCCACGCCTACAGCCTCGAAGAAGACGACATCCTCGCCAGCCTCAACGATCCCGAGCTCACCGAAGTCCACATCGTCGGCGGCCTCTGGAAGACCTGGAACCTCGACCGCTCCCTCGCCCTCATCCGCCGCATCCGCGCCGAGTACCCCGACCTCTGGATCAAGGCCTTCACCGCCGTCGAGGTCGATTTCTTCGCCAAATGCACCAAGAGCGACTGGCCCACCGTCCTCACTGCCCTCCGCCAGGCCGGCGTCGACGGCCTCCCCGGCGGCGGCGCAGAAGTCCTCTCCGAGCGCGTTCATCAGGAGCTCTACAAAGATAAGATGGGCCCTGACAAGTACCTCGCCGTCCACGAAACCGCTCACCAGATGGGCATGCCCACCAACTGCACCCTCCTCTTCGGCCACATCGAAACCGACGAAGAGCTCGTCCAGCACCTCATCCAGCTTCGCGACCTGCAAGACCGCGCCCCCGGCTTCGAAGCCTTTATCCCTCTGGCCTTCCAGCCCGGCGAGACCGGCATCCGCACCACCCTCATCTCGCCCATGCGCTGCCTCCAGGTCATCGCCCTCGCGCGCCTCGTGCTCGACAACATCCCCCACATCAAGGCCTACTGGCCCACCCTCCAGATGGAGACCGGCGTCGTCGCCCTCAGCATGGGCGCGGACGATCTCGACGGCACCCTCGGCCAGGAACGCATCATGCAGCTCGCCGGCACCGCCGCTCCCATCGGCATGGCCAGCAGCCTGATGGAACGCCTCATCCGCGACGCAGGCCAGACCCCAGTCCGCCGCAACGGCCGCTTCGGCCTGCTCCCCGCCTCTCCCGCGCAAACAACCGTGGAGGTAGCCTGATGGCCGACGACCTGATGATCGACGAATACACCCCCACCGACACTCCAGCGCTCCGCGTCGGCATCAGCCTCGCCAGCTTCAACAACGTCGCCCCCTACCGCCTTGTGCCGCCCACCTGCGCCATCGACTTCATCAGCGGCGATCCCAGCCAGCTCACCTCGCTCATGGCGCGCGGCGAACTCGACGCCTGCCTCCTTCCCACCGGCGGCATGCCCGCGCTCGACGGCACCTTCGCCCCGCTCGGCCCCTACGGCATCGGCTGCAACGGCCACGTCCTCAGCGTCCGCCTCTTCTCCCGCATTCCCGTCCAGCGCCTGCTCGATTCCGGCCGTTCCATCTACGTCACCCCGCGCAGTACCACCTCGCGCCTGCTCATCTCCGAGCTCTTCCTGATGGAATACGGCCTCCGCCCGCAGATCTCCAGTGACCCCAACCGTTGCGATGCGCGCGTCATCATCGGCGATGAAGCCATGGATCTCAGCCGCGAAGAGTGGCGCTGGCCCGTCTCGCGCGATCTCGGCGAATGGTGGTTTGAGCAGACCTCGCTGCCCTTCATCTTTGCCCAATGGGTCGCCCGCCGCACGCTCGATGCCGCCTCCGTCACCGCGCTGCAGCAGTGGCTTGAGCAGAACCTCGCCGCTGCCGCCACGGAAGAAGGCCGCGCCCACATGGCCGCCCTCGCCGTCGAATCCGGCTGGAGCCCCGCCATGGGCCGCCTCTACTTTGAACGCATCAACTACCGCTTCACGCCAGAGCACTTCGCCGGCCTCGCGCTCTTTCACAGCCGCAGCCGCCTGTTTGACGAAGCCGCCAGAGGAATTGCCAATGCCATTTGAACGTGTTGCCCCCGAAACCGCCCTCTCCTGGCTGACCGCTATGCCCCTGGTCGAGCTCATGTCCCGCGCCGACGCGCGCCGCTGGGAGCTCCACCCCACCAACGAAGTCACCTACGTGCTCGACACCAATCCCAACTACACCAACGTCTGCACGGCCAACTGCACCTTCTGCAGCTTCTACCGTCCCGTCGGCCACGGCGAAGCCTACACCCACACGCCCGAGCAGGTCGCCGCCTCCGTCGCCACCGCCCACGCGCAGGGCGCGACCACCGTCCTCCTGCAAGGCGGGCACAATCCCGATCTCCCATTGCAGTACTACCTCGATGTGATCGACGCCATCAAGGCCGCCGCTCCCGGCATCCATCTCCATCTCTTCTCGCCGTCAGAGATCACCCAGATCGCCGCCTCCGCCCATAAATCCGTCGACGAAGTCCTGCAGATATTCTGGGACCGCGGCTGCAACAGCATGCCCGGCGGCGGTGCCGAGATTCTCGTCGAGAGCGTCCGCCGCAAAGTCTCTCCCAAGAAGCTCTCCGCGCAAGGCTGGCTCGACGTGATGCGCAGCGCGCACCGCGTCGGCATGAAGACCAGTTCCACCATGATGTACGGTCATCTCGAAGAACCGAAGGACGTCATCGAACACCTCGTCCGCCTGCGCGAGCTGCAGGACGAGACCGGCGGCTTCTACTCCTTCATCCCCTGGAGCTTCAAGCGCGGCGAATCCCCGCTCTCCCGCCTGGTCAAGCAGGAGTCGCTCCCCAGCTACTACCTGCGCATCATCGCCATCGCGCGCCTGATGCTCGACAACATCCCCAACGTGCAATGTTCCTGGTTCAACATGGGCATCCGCGCCGGCCAGCTCGGTCTCTACTCCGGCGCCAACGACTTCGGCGGCCTGCTGATCGAAGAGAACGTCCTCTACGAAGCCCAGCACAAAGTCGCGATCACCCGCCAATCCATGCTGCAAGCCATCGAAGAAGCGGGCTTCACCCCCATCCAGCGCACCACCTTATACGAGCGCGTCGACACCCCACCCCCCACGCACCTGACCAACATCCACGGAACCATGCAAACCTTCGAACGCCACAAAGGCGCCCAGGAAGCCGTGGTGTAGCCCAGCTCTCACCGGAGACCACTAAAGCGGGTGCCCCAGGTCTCGCTTCTGAGACCTGGGATGCAGGTGCTCATCTACCCATACCCTTCGCTGAGCGTAGTCATAAGTTACGATGTTCCCATGCCGAAAGACCTCAAGCGCTACCAGCAGACTGGCGATCTGCACTTTGTAACCTTCAGCTGTTATCAGCGAAGCCCTCTCCTCGGCACTCCTCACACAAGAGACATCTTCGAACGATCTTTAGAAGCCATGCGGCTCCGTTACGACTTTTTCCTCACGGGGTACGTCGTAATGCCAGAGCATGTTCACCTACTCATCAGCGAACCAGAGAAAACGATCCTATCGAAGGCACTCCAGGCATTAAAACTGTCGGTCGCCACTCAAATGAAAGCAGGGCGCTTCTGGCAGGAACGATACTACGACTTCAACGTTTATACCGAGCGCAAGCGGATTGAGAAGCTACAGTACATGCACCGCAACCCGGTGAAGCGCGCACTGGCAGCAAGCCCTGAACAATGGAAGTGGTCCAGCTTCGGTCACTATTGGACCGGAGAACCCGGAGTAGTGGAGATAGAATCCATCTACACCGCACAGCGGAGAGATCGTGCCGCCATGAAAACCCAGGTCTCAGAAGCGAGACCTGGGGCACCCGCTTCTGTAGCACGATTGTGAGATAGTAGGTCACTCATCTGCTTTTGATACCAGGGGACTTTCAGATGAGTTCAAGAAAAATCGAATCGTATTCAACAATTCAAACGAGGTATATCAATGCCGTTAATCGAAGGAATCACGTTTGACCCCACTTCACATCAGCTTATGTCAGACCTTATCAATCGGCTTAAGCTAACAGGTGCTTGCGCTGTGTACGGATTGCCGAGAATGAATATTCCTATAGGTGAACTACGAATCGCTCATGATGGACCAAACCTTCAGAGGCGTTATGGAAGAGGTGTATTTGTTCGAATTTCGCCGAGCCCGCGCGAGGCTGCTGTTGTTATTCGTCCCACGGGACTAGTGGGCGGGGCTCGAAGAACAGAACTTAACGCGAACAATGCTGATGATGTATTCAACGCGGTTAATTCTTGGCGCTCCCAAGTAAGAGACCCTTTCAAAACTTAATGAAAAATCTGACTTCAATCAGACAGGTGGCCCATACATTCAACCAAGCGATGAAGCGGGTGCCCCAGGTCTCGCTTTTGAGACCTGGGATGCAGGTGCTCATCCCTTCATTCCTTCTTCATCGCAGAGATTAAATTCCCCCTTTCCCAATTTAGGAATAAAACCCAAAGTAACTTCCTGTATAGTTTTTTCAACTTCCTCGTGACCACTACGCATACACCAAAGTGCGTTACTACTCTCGGGGAGTTCGTTGCATGCGTCATGCTGTTCTGGGCCTCTGTCTCTGTTTCATCCTCACGGGCTGTTCTCTTACCCCCACAGCTTTGCCATCATCTGAAGCCGGCGCTGCCATCCGCGGCATAGCCCACGGCGGCCGCCAACCCATCTCCGCCGGACGCATCTATCTCTACACTCCCGGCTCCAGCGGCTACGGTCTCGCCGCCACCTCCCTGCTCAACAGCAGCGTGCTCACCAATAATCCCGGCCTCTCCGGCCAGGATGCCAATGGCAACTACTACGTCACCACCGACGCCAACGGCAACTTCAGCATCAGCGGCGATTACGCCTGCACCCCCGGCTCCGTCGCCTATCTCTACCTCGCCGGCGGCGATGCCGGCGGCGGCGCCAACGCCTCCGTCGGCCTGCTTGCCGCCCTGGGCTCCTGTCCCGCCGAGGGCAACTTCGCCGCCACCACGCCCTATGTCTTCATGAACGAAGTCTCCACCGTCGCCGCCGCCTATGCCATGGCCGGCTACGCAACCGATGCTACCCACGTCTCCAGCAGCGGCACCGCGCTCGCCGTCACCGGCCTGCAGAATGCCTTCGCCAACGCCGCCAATCTCGCCAGCCTCTCCACCGGCTCCGCGCTCACCGCCACCCCCGCGGGCAACGGCGTCGTCCCTCAGACCACCATCAACAATCTCGCCAATATTCTTGCTGCCTGCGTCAACTCCACTGGCTCCGGCTCTGTCATGTGCACCACGCTCTTCAGCAATGCAAAGTCCGCCGGCTCCTCAGGCATCACCCCTGTCGACACCGCAACCGCCGCCATCAATATCGCGCACAATCCCGCTGCCAACATCGCCACGCTCTACGGCCTCGTCACCGGCACGCCGCCCTTCCTGCCCAATCTCTCCGCCAAGCCCAATGACTTCACCATCGGCATCAACTTTACCGGCGGCGGCCTCTCCGTCCCCATCAGCATCGCCGTCGACGGCACCGGCAGCGTCTGGGTCTCTGATTGGAACACCTTGAAGGCCACCAAGCTCACCAGCCTCGGCGCCGTTGTCACCGGCTCGCCATTTGCCACGATTTCAGGAGCCTCTGAATCCATGGCGATTGACGCCTACAACAATGTCTGGTTCGCCAGCCACACCACCTACGGCGTCGCCAAACTCACCAGTGCTGGCGTTCCCGTCTCCGGCTCCCCCTTCACCGGCGGCGGACTCGGCAACAGCATCGGCATGGCCATCGATAGCTCCAACAATATCTGGGTCCCCAACTGGTACGGCAACACCATCACCCGTCTCACCAACTCCGGCGCCGTCATCTCCGGCTCGCCCATCACCCCCGGCAATCTCAGCTCGCCCCAATCCATCGCCATCGATGCCTCCGGCAATGCATGGCTGCCAAACTTCTTGAACAAGACCCTCACCAAGCTCACCAGCGCAGGCGCAAACATCTCCGGCTCGCCCTTCTCCGGCTCCATGAATAATTCTCTGGATATCGCAATCGACTCCACCGGCAACGCCTGGATCGCGAACAGCGGCAATAGCACCATCACCAAACTCACCAGCGCCGGTGCCGTCGCCACCGGCTCGCCATTTTCCGGTGGCGGCATGAGCTCCCCCAACGGCATTGCCATCGACGGCTCCGGCAATGCCTGGGTCGCCAATAACGGCGTCAGTTGTATCTCTGAATTCACCGCGGCTGGCGTTGCGGTCACCACGGCTACAGGCTTCACCGGTGGAGCGATGAACCTTCCGCAGAAATTAGCCGCCGACGGCTCCGGCAACCTCTGGGTCGCAAATACCGGCGGCTCCAACGGCCATAGCGTCACCGAACTCATCGGCATCGCCACCCCCGTCGTCACGCCCCTGGCCGCCAACCTGATCGCGCCCTACTCCGCCCCCGCCTCCCGGCCCTAGCTCTTCCCCACCCCAACCCTCATCGCCAACGCCTGGTAAATATATAACTTGTCATTCTGAGCGCAGCAAAGAATCTCAAATGCCGGGTGCCCCAGGTCTCGCTTCTGAGACCTGGGATGCAGGTGAACATACGGCCCCCCGCTCTCACCGGAGAGCTACTCACACCCCGTCTTCCCCTTCGCCGCCAGGCAAGCCTTGTCGTAATACCGCACGCCATCCAGCTCCTGATACTCCATCACCGTGCTCACGCCATTCGATACCGGGGCCGATACCATCGTCTTCGCCGCCTCCGCCTTCACCGCCGCCCCGCCAGCCAAAGCCTCCGTCAGCACGCGCCCCTTCAGCGATCCCACCGCCGGCATCTCGATGCCCAGGATATGCGCCAGCGTCGGCACAATATCGATGTTGCCCATCGGCGCATCATCCACAAACCCCGCCTTGAAATCCGGGCCCATCGCCGCCATATTGTTCAGCGTCTGCTCACGGCCAAATCCTCCATGATTGCCCTGCCCTTCCTGCAGCGTCGTATCCGCAATCATCTTCGCGCTCTGCAGGTCGCCCGGCGTCATGTAAAACACCTTGTAC
>JARLFX010000348.1 GCA_031296355.1 Acidobacteriaceae bacterium | reverse complement strand
CCCGTCCAGCTACGACCTCGGTGAAAAGATCCGCGTCGCCCTGCTGAGCGTGACCGAAGGCGAGGACAAGCCGCTGAAGTATCCGACTCTGTTCAACTCCGCCGACGCCGCCGTGATTACGAAGATCGATCTGGCCGAGCCGTGCGGATTCAACCGCGAGCTGGCTCTGAAAAACATCAACGAAATCCGTCCCGGCATTCGCATCTTCGAGACCTCCGCCAAGACTGGCGCAGGCATGGATGAGTGGCTGAAGTATCTGGCCGAAGCGCGCGGCTGAATGCGTCGTTACCCCCCGAAAGAGGGCGATAAAGCTCACTTTTCGCGCATAAATCTGCGAAAATCCGTAGTTAGCGAGAAGGCTTGTTTTGCTGACAAGCCTTTTTGTTTGTGTTGGTTATGCCCTGAATGTGGATCGAACCTGTTGGCTAGGTGGTAACGGGGCTTCGGGGCGTAAGCGCTTTGTTTTCTATGACTTTTTTGGAATCACACAGTTTCACAGGATATAGGGGGGTGGGGGGTAAGGCAGGGAATAGGGGGTAGGGAGTAGGGAATAGGTCTGGGACAGCGGCGACGAATGGAGGAGGCTCATCTCTTGATTCTGCTCCGATGGGTGGTAATTCTCTGCAAATGCCGGTTTTTCTTGGAAGGGGTGGCACTTCCGCGACTCCGGTCGCTTTTTGCGGCCTGTAGCTGTGAGGGCTCGGGGCTGAAGAAGGCTGAGGAAAGGGCCTCATTTTGGATAAAAGGCATGTAAAGCATACCTCAGGGGCTAAAGCCCTAATCATTCCACTGCACTCATACCAGGGATAAATCCCCGGCCTACCGCCCTGAGAAGTTTTTCCGCAGCCAGTGAAGCCCGCTTGATTTCTCCGTCTGTGGGAGTTGGGAGTGGGGGTGCTTGCGATCCCAGGTACCCAAATGCAAGGCACCTGGGGCACCCCGGAGTTGAATCGAAAGCGCACTAATTCAGGGTGAGCGACAAAGGAATGGATTGCTGAATTGAGCCGGAAACTGCAGTTACCGATACCGCATAGGTGGTGGGTGTTGAACCAGACGACCCAGCGGAACTGCCTCCGCAAGCGGTCAACATTCCCATTCCAATAACAACAGCTGTTAAGAGTAATGCATACTGCAGGTTGCGCTTTCTTTTCCAGCCAAAAAGACAAACTGCAAACGCCATGATCGCCCCGGCAAATCGGTTATCCCGGTTATCACGCAAGGCTGCGGATTGAGATTTGACGGATATCGTCAATGTTGTATTGGCCGGGATTCCATTTGGCGTCACCGAATTGGGATTGAAGGCACAAGATGCGTAGTAAGGCATTCCGGAACAGGCAAAGGTGACTGCGGAACTGAATCCGGAATAGGGTGTCAACGTTACATTCACAGTTCCCTGCTGTCCGGATTGAACACTGAGTGACGTCGATGAGAGAGCCAGGGTGAAACCGGGCGGAAGGTTGATCGTATAGGCAGCTGAAGCAACCGGACTCGAGGAGAAGCCGGGAACGACGGCTATTGCCTGGATAGTCTCGTTCGATAAAACTGTGATTGGCCCGGTGTACTTGGTCGAGGAAGTCGTTGGTGTTGTCTTCCCGTCCGTCGTGTAGTAAAAAGTAGCACCCGGCATGGTGTCCGTGATGGCGACGGTCTGCGCCGAATTGTAGGTTCCCGAGGCAACCGAAAAAACCGGCACCGCCGCAGGAGAGAAGGTTGCGGAAAGCTTGTACTCCCACAGCTCGTTCGTATACCCCACTGCGTCCGGGGACCCCATGTTATACCCGCCAAAGAGCCACAGATTCCCGCTCTGGTCGGTCCAACCACTTGCATCACCACGAACCGGTGGAAGCTTAGTCGCCGGGGTCATAAGGGTCCACTGATTAGTTAAGGGAGTGAATTTCCAAAGATCGCTGAGAGTTTGATATACGGAAATAGTTCCACCAAATATCCAAAAATTGCCGTCGGGATCAGTCCAGGTAGTAGCGGATGATCTTGGCGACGGAATATTTGTGGAACTGATCACGCTACTTGAATTATCGCCACCCATCCAGGTCCATTGGACAGTCGTAGGATTGAATCTCCAAACATCATTGAGCAGGCCAATCTTCCCAGTTGAATCCAGGCCCTCGCCTCCCACAATCCAAAGGTCCCCCGAATTATCGATCCAATTGGCTGCACCATACCGGCCTCCAGGAAAGTTTCCGGCGGCAGGCGTTCCCATCGTGCCGTAAACCCCTGCCTGACCACATGGAGTGCCCCTGCATGCAGGGGCGTTGCTTCCCCCCATCCAGGCCCAGAGGCGAGTGGATGGATTGAACTCCCAAAGGTCATTCAGCGCGCTGTCTGTGTATCCTTCCCCTCCGAACAGCCACAAATTGCCGTGCCCGTCTGTCCAGCCAGACGCTTCCCAACGGCTGCCAGGAATGCTTTTGGCATCGAAGACACCTAACGGTCCAAAAACATTATCAGTGCCATCCTGGTGATTGGGGATGGTGCTGCTTCCGCCCACCCACGTCCACAGTTGCGTGGAAGGATTGAACTCCCAGAGATCATTCAATGATCCTTCGGTATTAGTTGAATCAATCCCAACGCCGCCAAACAGCCAGAAGTTGCCGTTACTGTCGGTCCAACTGACTGCGCCATACCGGCCGGAAGGGACGCTGCCAACAGCCGGTACTCCCAGGTTGCCAAATACTCCAGGACCACCACACATCGGAGTCCCATTCGACGAAAGAATGCAGCTCACCTTGTTGCTTCCGCCCATCCATGTCCACTCCAGCGTTGAAGGGTTGAACTTCCAGAGGTCATTCAGATATCCCGACCCTGGTGGGTTGGAGTCTGTGCCCTGTCCTCCAAAAAGCCAGAAATTTCCACTACTG